>JABIHN010000002.1 GCA_018649625.1 Fidelibacterota bacterium
CGGTTTCTAAAGAATCTGAAAGAATCATTAATGGTAATTTTTCCACAAACCATTCTTCAAAGACCATCCTTTTATCGGAGAACGAAATGGTAGTGATCCATTTTTTGGTACGAAATCCATGTAAAAATTCAATCTCTTTTCCACCGGTTCTTGTGAATTGGGGTGGCGTGTCATCATCTTCATCAGAAGATATTGAAAAGGACATCGAATTGGTATTTTCGGTACTAGTATCCGGTTTCTTAAAATAATCTTCCGGGGATTGAAGCCAGTATTCGACATCATCCTTATCATACTTCAGAATTTTTTCCGTTCCGGCTATCATGATTTCTCCCGTTTCACCATTCATGAGCCAACGAGCATAAAATCGTTTCGCTTCGATTTTTTCTTCCGCCTTTAAAAAACCCGGCGCAACGGTTTGATCAAAGATCATTTTAAAGGGACCTAATACAGGAACGTCCATTTGCATTCTTCCCACAACCCTAACTTGAAGATCCTGGGAAAAAGATGCTGATATTAAAATTATTGAAAATATAAAGCGCCGCATTAGTGAAATAGACAAAGTTTTCATTAAAAGGTTGTCATGAATTCAGATTGTAGAAATTGAAGTGACATTAAACTGTAAAAAGCATGAAGCGCATAATATCATCATAATTATGAGTTTCAAAATGGACGGTTTTTGCATCAATTAAAGAAGCACCCGGATAATGAGATGCACGATAAGCCACTTGGTGTTTAATAAATTTGACTTCCAACGAAAACAAATCAGGGTGATCCCAAATACATTTAGTTATGTCACCAGATAATGCTGATTTTACTTTTTTCTGAATTGCCAATCTAGATTCCTTGGGTTGAATACTTATGGTTGAATCTCCTACACCAACCATGGTTGCATGGGTCGTCGTATTCGGACTCACGTCTTGTACTTCTTCGCATAATCCGGCATCTCCTGAAACAAAGACCAATGGAACACCGAGTTTTCCAGCGATATTTCCATGAAGAAAAAACTCTGATGATTGCTGGTCATTAATAAATATTGAATCTATTTTCGCTGATGACATAGTATGGGCTAATGGATTGCCACTTCTTCCTGCCATGGAATGATATCCAACCATTAGAAGCGCATCAAAAGAATTGTCTAATTCTTGGACCATTGAATATGGATGGCCACTCCAACCCCGAATTAATTTTACATTTTTAGGGAGTTTCTCTGATAAAATATTTCGCCCCGAATAATGAGCATCTTTCACCCAAATTTCTTTGGCACCAGCATCATTGGCGCCCTTACACGCAGATACAACTTCTTTTGTCATTCGTTCTTGAAATTGAATATAAGCAGATGTTTTATTATGCTCTACTTCATCCCAATGCGTCACCCCTGTGATGCCTTCCATATCTACACTCATGTATACTTTCATAATTCTTTCCATTTATTAAATTAACATCGAGGAATTTACAACAATAAAAAAGGCCACAAATGTGGCCTTTTTTATTACTCATAATCTAATTTATGATTATAAATCGTCAGAATGATTGGTTAAATAACTAGCCACACCTTCTGATGTATCTTTCATCCCTTCATCACCTTCAGTCCAACCAGCTGGGCAAACTTCTCCATGTGTTGTATGGAAATCAAGCGCATCAACCATCCGAAGCATTTCATCAATATTTCTCCCTAATGGAAGATCATTAATTACGGCATGTCGAACAATACCTTCTTCATCAATCAAAAAAGATCCACGAAGAGCGACACCGCCGCCAACAGATGTATCAAATTCATCATCTTCTGTTAAAACTGTTGCAGATTCTGCACCAATTAAAACATCATAATCACGAGCAATTGATTTATCGAGATCAGCAATAATTGGATATTGAACATTTCCAATTCCACCATTATTAACATCGGTATTTTTCCAAGCCCAATGACTGAACTGAGAATCAACAGAACATCCAAGAACCTGAACACCTCGCTTATCAAAATCGGCAAGACGTTTATCAAATGCAATGAGTTCTGTTGGGCAAACAAAAGTAAAATCCAATGGATAAAAGAAGAGAACAACTTTCTTTCCTTTATAATCTGATAGACTTACTTCTTGAAATGAATTATCCGGCATGATGGCTGTAGCCTTAAAATCCGGAGCTGCTTTTGTTACTAACATAGTATTTTCCTTATTGTTTATTTATGTACTTTTACAAGAGTTGCAAAATCCAGTAATGGTTAAATCAATGGAGTTTGCCGTAAAATTTTTCGGGATTATATTATTATACTTTCTTTGAATATTTTTGGGATGAATATCAATCATAAGATCACAATTTTCACATAAAAAGTGAGAATGCTGATCCAAATTCCCATCGTACCTGACGATACCTTTCAATGCAAAAGATCTAATATTACCATCAGATTCTAATTGCCCTAGATTTCTATATACTGTTCCTAAACTAATATTAGGTAAAATTGATTTTGCTTTTTCAAAAACCCAATTAGCTGTTGGATGAGAATGGGTATCTATAAGAACCTGATAAACTGTCTCTTTTTGTTTGCTAAATCGCATAATAATGTGATAAGAATTTAAACCATAATAGGAATGATTCCTATTTAAAGATTCTAACCTCATTAATTCATCAGCCACGAAGGTCGCCAAGTTTCACGAAGAAAAAAGATAAAATGTTGACAAAAATAAAATTACAAAGTATGGATTCATCATTCATTGTATCTCCTTTGTTATCAGCCTTTTGTGTTTTTTGCGGGGCATTTTGTGGCGAATAATCCAGGCTAAATAGATCTGATTTTTTTATTAAATTATCCCCACATTAATCAATTAAATACAGGAAATATATTATGGCAAAATATGAATGTGAGCAATGCGGCATGGGTGTCGCAGATATGAAATGCGCAAAATGTGGTGAATCACTTGAACATGATCATTTAACTAAAGAAGACGGTACGAAAGTTGCAATTGCAAAGTGTCCATCAGGGTGTGGAAAAATCAAATCCCCAATGTGCTGCGGACATGATATGGCCTGCGATTTATAAAACTATTTTATCTAATAAAATAAAAAAAGCCCTTCATTTGCATAAAGGGCTTTTTTGTATCATTAATCGAACACTTTTAAAAACCTTTGATAGTTCCTGATTTTTTATAAAGATGCCAAACAATATGCCATCCTAAAGCTATCATCACCAATAATACGCCATAACCTTCTAGGTAATGAGATACACCTACCGTGTGCTCATTAATCATGGTCCAAATTAATGGAAAACTCATATAAGTATTATGCTTAGAACGAAGTCCTGCCATTCCAGCATCAGCAGGTTCTGGCGCTTCACCATTTTTAATGGCTGTAATAATACGCTGTTGCGCAGGCCAAATTCGATACCAGACATTAAAAGCCATTATGGATCCAAACATAGTTCCAATATGAATATTGTATGCTCTATATGAAGTCATTTCTGATACAAACACTAAAAATGCAAGTACACCTGCAATTCCCATAAAACTAATGATGGTAGCAATACGTGTATCTTTAGCCAAAGGGCTTTTATAAAATGCATCATATACAAAAACCATCAAGAATGGAATTAAATATGCAAAATGTTTGAATTTACTAGCTCCATCTATTCCTGGTTCAGCAAACATAGAATCGTTCATCATCATCCAATAAACGATTAGCAAGAGAACTAACCCTGTAATCCAAGTCCAAGCAGCACCCCATCGAAAAAAGTATAACGCTCTCGGCATAAGCTCTGGCACAACCTTCTTTTTGCTGTCTCCATCCATGGTCGCAACTACATGACCATTAATCCAATTAAAATAATAAAGCAATCCAATCCAAAGAACGCCTGCGATAACATGTAACCATTTAAAAATGGGTATAATGAATTCCATTTAATCTCCTCTTCTTTTATTTAATGAAATGTATTCGTATTTAATCAATGAATTTATGCGAAGTTATTTTGAAATTCAAATTAAAGAGATAGATTATTTAAATCTAAAATTATTTAACAATCAGTATTGGACATTTACAATCTTCCATTACTTTCAGAGGTTTACTGCCTTTGATAAATTTCATAATCGGATTTTTACTGGATGCTCCCATAATAATAATATGATTATCTCCAGCTTCATTTTTAATGACTTCAGCAGGGTCTCCAACTCTATAAATATTTTCAAATTTAATGCCAGCTCGAGTCATGAATTTCCCTGCTCTTTTCGCAGCACTTTTATAACCTGAACCAAATTTATCAATTTTACTCACGGTTAAAATATCCACTTCAATATTAAAAGCTTGAGCTACACGAATCCCAAATTTAACAGCTCCTTTTGTTCCTGTAGAATCATCCACAGCTAATAAAATTCTATATTTCTGATTTGGATCAAATTGATTTACAATAAAAATTGAGCTATCGATATATTGAATTAGGTCATGAGCCATTCGACGTTTTCCACTCCCACCAATAATGGTAACATCATATTTTCCTAATTTAACTTCATCTCTTAATTCGGCAATAATATCGCCCGTTCTCAATATTAATTGAACATCTTTACAAATAGTACCCTTTAAAAAAACTTCTGAACGATTGCCTTCCATTTCTATAAGTGTATTTTTGGGAAACCCTTCTTCAACCAAAGTAGGCGAAATATATTTATTTTCTGCTAAAAAATTAAATGCCCACTCCAATATATCAATTCCAGGCCTGTCAAATTCCCAGGAGTCCATACGTTCCTGCACTAAACCAACAACTTTTGCATTAAACTTACTGGCTTTTTCAGCTACATCTACAATGGTTGTAGATGCATTCAATGCTTTAGCTATTTGCATTCCAACTCGAAGAGTTGGACCAGAATACTCTTTACTTGCAATTGCGATTAGAATCTTCATACTTCTTTAATATTAACCTTCTACTAGTTGATGATTAGCCAATATGTATTGGCATAGATTACAAGAAGAATCATGGATATTACGCCTGCTTTCCATCCCACTTTCAAAAAATCTTTTGCACCCACAAGACCGCTAGAATAAACAATAGTACATGCAGGAGCAGCAACTGCTGTAAAATAACCGAATGCAGATGCAATCGCTGTCACTAATCCTAAATGTAGGGAGTTATCACCTAGATTTAACGTAATTGGACCTAAGACTGCTACAGTTGCCGAACTTGATAAAACATTTGCTAAGGTTGTTGTCATAATTACAATTATTGCATCCATAGCAAATGGGAATGAATCCATTATGGAGCCAAAAAAATAAACAACTTGATTCGCCAACCATAATGCAGCACCAGTACCCTTGATATTTGAACCCAATGAAATTGTTGCCCCAAATAATAAAATGACACCCCAATGTGTATTTTTATTCAAATCTTCCCATTTTACATACCCGGCAACCAAATATAAAAAGACACCAAATAAAGCAATCGTTCCCAAACCATAGGTCTCACTTAAAAACACCCAACCAAGAAAGACCATTAAAAAGATGAAAGCAGCCACAGTATTTCGTCCTGTCATTTCTGGAGATTTAGCAACTTGTACTTTTAATTTCCGTACAGCTGTATCTAAATGATCATATTCAGGCGTAAAACTATTAATTAATACCCATGAAATAATAGGTATTTGAATCAATACGAGTGGATAAACTTTTATCATCCATTCTAAATACGATATCGATAACCCAAAATCTTGAAAATAAGACATCATAATCACGTTTCTTCCCCCACCAGAAGGAGTCCCAATTGATCCTACTAACGCTCCATACGCTATTGCGAAAAGAAGAACAGCACTTAATCCACGAACTTTTTCTTTATCTTCAGAAGTGAATCGAATTAAAGTCATTCCAATAGGCAGCATGAGTGCTGCAACAGTATGTTCACCAATAAAGGATGATAAGAGAGCTGAAATAGCTGTAAACCCAAAAACAATATTTTTAGTCTTATGACCCGTTAAATTAATAATACCTAATGCAATTCGTTTGTCCCAACCTTGTTTAATAATAGCGACAGATAACATCAGGGATCCCATAATGAAAAATACAGCATCATTCATAAAAGAATGCGCAATTCCATCAGCATCATTAATTCCAAAGATAACTTCAAAGACTAAAATATATATTGCAACAGCGGGTAAAGGAATTGGCTCAGTAATTATCATCATTAACGCAGTAATAACAATAATTATAATTCGGTAACCTTCTATAGAAAGTCCATCGGGTGCTGGAAGAAGAAATAATAGAAACCCAACAACTATTGTTATAAGGAGCCATTTCTTCTGAGTTGCCCAAAATAATAAATTAGAGAGTGAACTGTGAGAAAAGCCTAGCATAAAGCTATTAAATTTAAGGTATTAAATAATACAGGATGAAAAAAAACCATCATTTTATTTACGAGGGCATTATTTTAAAAAAATGCATTTATTAGTTTCAACTTTATTACCAACCTTAAGTTGATAAAAATAAATGCCTGATGATTTATTTTCAGGCATCCATTTTATAGAATACGTTCCTGGCGATTGAAAAGGTTCAGTCCATCTTTGTATTTGATCCCCATTTAAAGAAAATATTATTAACTCAATAGGAGAAGAAATATCAATTTTATAAGTAAATGTTGTTGCTCCATTAAATGGATTTGGGTAATTAGAAAATAGTTCAAAAGTTGTGGGAACTGCTGGCTTTGAAATAATGGATGATAAGAATTGAGAATAAAGTTCATCCATAGCATCCATGACATTTTGAAGATTACCAACTAATACAAATGTTCTAAAAGAATAAGTTGTACCTTCCTGTACATCGTTTCTACGAAACACAGCGTTCCATTTTACCACATCTGCCCAATCAAACATCCATCTTCCGTAGCCAGCATTTGAAAATGCTTCATCTGGTAAATCCGGAGTATAAACTCCCATAACAAAAGCAGAATCTGGTGTCGATAAAATAACCGGAATGGGTTGCTCACCTGGACCAACAGACAATGTATCCAATAAATGTGTCTCAGGGTTATATGTCCAAAAAGATGAAAAATCTATTGGCATGTATCCCGTTACTGCTTCGAAAATCCCATGGTAAACATCAGCAGAATCTGGAATCGTATAGGAAACTAAATATTCAATAACATGTGGCATATTGTTATATCCAATTGTTACATCTTTTGTATGAATAAAATCAGATGTTTCCGTTGTATTCATCACAGGTCCACACCAGGCTGTATCTCCGGGAGACAACCAAAAGGCCATCTTCGATTCTGTTGACAAGGAATGATCTGTGCTAGAATAATTTATAAGCACACTTGAACTTGTTGGCCCTGCTCCATTCGCGCTCGATCCAGCTTCGGTTGGATTATAGCATTCACCAAAACCATCAAAATGGCATGCAGATTGAAGCTGTCTTCCATGATCATAGCTATCAATAAACTCTTTTCCGTTCCACGTTAGGGAATGAATAGCTCCTGCTAAACGATCGGTTGTTGTTATTGTTATTTCTGATGGACCAGCCGTATTACTTATTTGAGAAATAATTGATTCTGTGTAAACTAAAATTGGTGACCCCGATAATAAACTTAGACTTCCAGAATCATAATCAACCGCATAAACATGTAATAAATAAGTTCCTGCTGGTAGATCCATAAATGAGAAACTAAATCCATGTTCCGGATTGGGTGTTATTCCTTCATTCAATAAATCCTGTCTAAACTCATTGGCTATTACAGATTCATGAAATTGCATATTCAGATAGATATGGACTTCTATTGGATCTGTGCCCGCATCTTCATCATAAGCCCAACCGTATCCACCACTCCAATTAGCTAAATCTAGTTCTCCAATTGGGTTAGTAGTTTGAGAATAAATCAAGAATGGTAATAATAACGCAATGGGAAATAACACTTTAATGTTCATGATTACATTTACTTGGAATTCGAGACCCGTCTTCTAGAATTGCCCATTTCCAAATTGGAACACGCTTTTTGAGTTCAACGATAAACCACGACATAGCATCAATCCCTTCTTGACGGTGTTTCGACCAAATAATCACATGAAGACTGGTTTCACCTACACCCACTATACCAATACGGTGTTTACAAAATAAATCATGGATCGGAAAAATTTTGCAGGTGTCATTAGCCAATTGCTTTAATTCAATTTCAGCCATTCCTTCGTATTGTTCATATTCTAATGCTGAAATAGTTTCACCATGTTCTGTAGCTCTTACTCTACCATTAAATATTAGTTCAGCGCCATCTTGATTCCGTGAATCATCATTTGAAAAAAAATCTATGGGTCCGTTAAATATTTCTATTTTAATCATATTTCTCATTATTAGGGTTGACCAAATACATTTACATTTCAATTTCCATTTATTACAAATTTTTACCCAGTTTTGTGTTAAGGTTTAGCATTTCTGTTGTGTTTTTAACCTTACAAAATTCACCGTTAAGACTAGTTAAATGAATATTGTGTATTTCTTCTGCCGAATAATGATTTTTATCATGGCTTTCTCGTTCGAAAGCTACCGTTGCATCCGATATTACAATTACTTCAAACCCTAAATTTGCTGCCATCCGAACAGATGTTGATACACAATGGTCTGTTGTAAAACCAACAAAAACTAATGATAATAAATTTTGAGAATGAAGATATCGTTCTAACGCTGTACCTATAAATGCGCTATTTACCGTTTTAGTAAATATTTTCTCATCCTTAAGTGGCTTTGACCCTTCTTTAAAATCATTTCCTGGTTGATTTGGTCGAAATGGTGAATTAGGATCTAATGAACAGTGTTTAATATGGATAATAGGAAAATTTCTTTCACGCCATTTGGAAAGCAATTTAATAATGTTATCCTCGGCATTTGGATTATTCCGTTCGCCCAAACATGAATCATCAAATCCTTTCTGAACATCCATTAGAATTAATGCAGTTTCATTCATATTTATTTTTCATTCTTATTTATACTATTTCCATTTTACTAATACTTTAAACACAACTAATTCTTACCCACCCTGAACTGGTGGAATAAAAGCAACTTCATCGCCATCTTGTAATTCAACTTCATTAGGAGCATATTTTTGATTGACAGCCACTCTCAAGGGAATATCATCCAATTTACCGTTACCTTTTTCTCTGATCATTTTTTCCAATTCTGAAGTGCTTGTTCCATCTTCCAATTCTATTTTCAATTGGTCTTTTCCCAATGCATATTTGACTTGAGAAAAACATTTAATATTTATTTTAATCATAATTGTATTATATCTGTTGAATGGTTTTTTCCATCATATATCAGCAATTTTCCCACCAAATTAGGTTCGATACCAACAATCAATTTTACCGATTCTAATGCCTGGATATTACCAATAATATTAGGGAGCATTCCCAAAATTCCGGCATCTGCGCACGTGTCTCCACTGCTTGGAGAACCTGGAAATAATTCTTTATATCCGGGACTTCCATCAACGTTTAAAATAGCGACCTGTCCTTCCCAACGATATAATCCACCATAAACCATAGGCACATTCAACTTTTTTGAAAATTGGTCAATTAATTGACGTGTTTTTAAATTATCTGTTGCATCAATAATCACATCACAATTTCGTATGAAATCCAATCCATTTTGTTCATCCAAATAGTCGTCTATTATATTAATTGTTGTGACGGAATTTATTTTGTTCAAGCTTGTTTTTGCTGAAACAACTTTCTTTTCTCCAATATCATCATTTCCATGTAATGGCTGGCGATGAAGGTTTGATATTTCTACACAATCACCATCAATCAAATCCAACTTTCCAATGCCAACTGTTACCAATGATTGAGCTACCGGACACCCCAATCCTCCTAACCCTACCACACCTACCCGAGCATTCATTATTTTTTTCTGTCCGTCCAATCCAATATCAGAAAGTATTGTTTGCCGAGCCCAACGACTCAAATCTTCTTTTTCCAATTGAAATTCATTCCACGATTGTGCGCCACCCAACAAACTATACGTGTCGGCTAATTCGTTCTCAATAATCATACCTTCTGTTACAATTCCAAACTGACAAACCAATACTGTTAATCCTTCAACATTCGAAATAAATCCATCTTCTGAAACTAACGTCTCTAAACCGACTAATGGAAATTCATTTCGTTGTGACTTTGGACGAACGTCTATCACAGTTAATTCGTATTCTCGGTCATTTAATTCTTTGGGTGTAATAATCATTTTATTTTTATTTTATTCTTTTCCATGGTAACAAATTCACAGAAATATTTTCACCCGGTTGGAGCTTTTCGTCTCCCGATTTAGATCCTAAAATGCAGTTTGCTTCCAAGGAAGATGATAGCATGTGAGACCCAACTTTTGCTGTTGGTTGACATACTAATCGACCATTTTCAACCCATGCGTTTCCAAATAAAAAACGATATTTTATCTTTTCTCTTGGGAACGGTTTTTTCAAAATTGCTGTCAATGGTTTTTGCTTATCTTGCCCCAACAAAGTACTAATAATAGGCCAAACCCATTCCATAAATCCAATATATGAAGAAACAGGATTTCCGGGTAATCCAACAATTAATGCGGAATTTCCTGTACCAAAAAAAAGTGGCTTTCCAGGTTTTTGTGCTACTTTCCAAAATTTCTCTATAACGCCCAATTCCTTAAAGACATCACGAACATAGTCAAATTTCCCCATGGAAACGCCGCCGGATGAAATAATTACATCACATGTTTCCAACGCTTCGGATAAGAATTCTCTTAACGAGTCTTTATCATCTTTAATCACATTTCGCATAACAATTTCACCACCCGCGCGTTCTACTAATTCGGCAAAAACATATAAATTAGAATTATAAATTTGCCCTTCTTCTAATTTATTCCCAGGCTCTATTAATTCATCACCCGTTCCAAAAATGGCTATCTTTGGTTTTTGCGCTACTTCAATTTCTTCATATCCAAATGTGGCTAATGTCCCAATCTCACTTGGCGTAATCAGTGTTCCCTTTTTTATGAGAATCTCGCCTTTTTCGATTTCTTCACCCATTTTCCGAATGTGTTTTCCAGAACTTGCTTCAATCATTAATTGAACCGATTCACCGTCAGAAAATCCACTGGAATCTTCTACCATAACAATAGCATCTGCACCATTTGGAATTTTTGCGCCAGTCATACATTGAATACATTCACCTTCTTTCAAAGTTACTTCACTTGGAGACCCGGCAGAACTGGTTCCAACCAATTTTAATGTAACAGAATTTTCTAAGTTAGCACCTTTCGTATTCGCAAATTTTACAGCAAATCCATCCATGGCAGAATTGTCAAATTGCGGTGAAGGAAAAGTAGCAATTATATCTTGGGCTAAAACGCGTCCACCCGCTTCATTTAATGGAATCAATTCTGACTCTAATGTAAACAGATTCTCGTTAATTATTGATTTTGCTTCTTGAACTGCAATCATAAAATTCCTTTTATTAAAAATACGATGGCAATAATTATTACGCCACCCATGACTTTTTGAATTGTTTTTGCATCAAATTTAACCGCACCTAAATATGATCCACCAAACCCGCCAATGAGAACTGCAATTGCTAACGGAATAATAAACTGTGGGTCAAACGTGCCTATTTGAGTTCTAGCAATCACCCCAACCAACGAAATGACCCAAATAAACATGGAACCAGCTGCGGCGGCTTCTTTTTCCGTTCCAAGACCAAACATGATAATCAATGGTACTAAATAAATTCCACCACCAATACCAACTGTACCAGCGATAAATCCCAAAACTCCACCTAAACTTAAAATGAAAATCCATTTTTTAATTCCATTTAATTGAATGGCTATTTTCAAATCGTTAATGATATATATCCTGACCAAAACTAAAATGAGCGTTGCCAATAATAATATTTTAAACATCAATTCTGGCATAGCAAATGAACCACCCAAATACGCCATAGGAATTGAAGTCACTAAAAATGGTAGAATTAAATTGAGCCTTCCATGACCATTTTTCCAAAAATGTATCATTCCAATAAACGTCACAATCAGGTTCAAGAATAACGATGTCGTGGGAATAACTTGATAAGAAATACCAAATATGGCCATAAGTGCTGTATATGCTGACCCACCACCCAACCCAACAGAAGAATAAATCAATGCAACAAAGAAAAATAAAATGGGTAATAATAAATCAGTCATTTAACACCTCGGAGATACCAAAACACAAAAAAATATTATTCAATCTCTGTGGTTCCATGACTTCATGGATTAGACTCAATGTTTCTCACCTTTCATCATATGAAACGAATGAAATATTGTCGGAATCAATACCATCAATGCATCCTTCACCGCACCTGTACTTCCCGGCAAACAAATGACAATCGATCCGCCAACCACACCCGCTGTTAATCGTGATAACATAGCCGTTTTTACTTTTCCCCGTCCATAAGTATGCAGCGCCTGTTCAATCCCCGGCAATTTAGAATCAAATATTTCTTCAACAGTTAAGATGGTTAAATCTCGTGGACCGAGTCCAGTTCCACCGGTTGTTATAATCAATTCAACACCATCATTTACCCAATTTTGAATAGTTAAAACCAATTTATCCGATCCATCTTCTAATACTTTTTGGTGATTCACTTCACAGCCTGCATTCTTAAAACCATTTATAATAATGGGTCCAGATTTGTCTTCTCCCTTACCAGAAGAAATGCTATCACTTAAAGTAATTACACCCACATTGGGTCGATATTCTACGGAATGGTCCGATTTACCGCCTACTTTATGGGTTAAACGAATGTCACCAATAGTCATCGATTTATCTACTGCTTTACACATATCATATATTGTGAGCGCAGCGCCGGAAACCGCAGATAATGCTTCCATTTCTACGCCAGTGGCTTCTTTGGTCTTTACAATAGAGCGAATAAGAATCTCCTTTTCTCCCATATCAAATTCAATATCAACATAGGATAAATTTAATTGATGGCACATTGGAATAAGTTCTGCCGTTTTCTTTGCCGATTGAATACCGGCAATTTTGGCTGTGGTGAGCACATTCCCTTTGGGAAGTGCGTCATCTTGAATAGCTAAAATAGTGTCGGAACGCATAGTAATTTTACCTTCTGCTTTCGCCATTCGAGCCGTTGGAACTTTGTCAGTTACATCTACCATTTTGACATTACCCGTTTTATCTAAATGTGTAAAATCGCTCATATTATCAATTCCTTTATTAATCTTTCATCCAATTTGGATGGTTTTGAAATTCATGAATCATTTTATCTTTTTTCGTTTCTAACTGCCATGATGACTCTATACCATTGATAATCAATAATTGAATTTCTTTATGTGAGAATCCGAAAATATTTTCAAGATTCATATATTCTTCAGCCAAAGAGTTATTAAACATTTTCGGATCATCTGTATTCACTGTTACGATAATTCCATGGTCGATATATTTTTTTATTGGGTGAGACTCAATCTTTGCTACCACCCCTGTGCAAACATTTGAAATTGGACACATTTCTAAAGGGATTTTGTATTCTGAAAGATAGTCTAATAATGATTCATCTTCAAAAGCGCGAGTTCCATGACCAATTCGATCTACTTTAAGTTCATGTATCACTCCCCAAATACTGCTCGCTCCTGCAGCTTCACCTGCGTGAGCCGTCGTCCTAAAACCATATTGGCGAGCTTTTTCATATATAGTTTTAAAACGGTCAGGTGGAAAATCATGTTCTGCTCCACCAATCCCAATCCCAATAATCCCCAACTCTTTCACTTCATTAATTTCATTCAGAATCATCTCTGCTTTATTTAAATTTGTATCTCGGCATAAATCTGTAATGAGTGCAATTTCAATATCAGATACCTTCGAAAGACCTTTCCGAATTGCTTCAGCTATTTTTTGAGTCTCAAGATCAATGAAATCAAAATCAATTGGAGTAAAAAAAGCTTCTGCATACTTAATATTTTGTTTTTTTAAACTGATTGCAATTTCTTCACATATAAAAGTAAAATCTTCATACTCTCGAAGAAATGTATTTTTCCATGCCCAATTTTCAAGGAAATGTGGGAAATCTCTAAATTTAAACTTTTCTTTAAGTGCATCTATAGTTTGAACACTTGAATCACCACCATACTTTTGAATAAGTGTCCACAATGCATCAAAAGGAATTGCTCCTTCAATATGTAAATGCAATTCAACCTTTGGAATAAGATTATACCAGCTATTTGATAAATTATTTTTTATAATGTTCAATTTACCCCCCTATTTGGGTCATGGATTTTCGATTTTCATTTCCTTGGTTTTGCGCTTCCCATCCATCTTTAAATTTTTTCTTCATTGTTCCATAAATCATGTCTTTAATCATCATATCAGTTTTTCCCATCCGCATGGCATCTCGGAGATTGGTTTCATCTTGACTGTATAAACAGTTTAATAATTTTCCATCCGCAGTAATTCGAAGACGATTACATGTGCCACACAAACTGCGAGTATAAGCTGGAATGACAGCCACTTTACCTTTGTAGTCATTAACTTTAAAAATATGATGTTCTGTCCGTGATCCATCTATTGGGCTCAATTCATCAACTTGTTTTTTTATGTCAGCAATAATATGATCTGCACCATAAAACTTACCTGTCTTCCAAATTTGATGAGAATCAAATGGCATAAGTTCAATGAAACGAACCGTAATATTATTTTCTTTTGTTAGGTCTATAAAATCCATGAGTTCTTGGTCATTAAAATCACGCATGGCAACCACATTTATTTTGATAGATCTTATGGATGAATCAATTGCCTTTTCTAATCCATCCAACACCTGTTTTAATCCATCTCGCCGAGTAATTATTTTATATTTATCTGCATTCATTGTATCAAGACTGATATTTAATCCAGATAACCCAGATTGCTCTAAGCTATTTAAATACTTTGAAAGTAATAAACCATTTGTAGTTAGATGGACTGAATTAACTCCGTCCAAACAGTTGGCATATTGAATAATTGGAACCAAATCTTTTCGGAGCAATGGTTCGCCCCCGGTTAACCGAATTTTAGATACACCCATTTGACTTGATAATTTTAATAGCCTAAATATTTCTTCTGCAGACAAGAGTTTGTCTTTATGCCGAAAATTTATCCCCTCTTCAGGCATACAGTACATACATCGCAAATTACATTGCTCGTTGAGTGCAAGACGCAGGTAGTTAAATGTTCGACCAAATTGATCTTGAAGTGGCGATGCTGAAGAATTCAGCATATCAGAAAATGGGGATGTATATGTGTTATTTTCTATCATTCTCATTCCAATTCATCCCAACTTAATGTTGGGAATCGGGAGCAAACTTCGTCGTTTCCGACAAAACCGTACCGGCCTTATACCCTACTTGTTACAAGCAAACGTAGGTATTTCAGCTAAAAGAACTAAGATAATTTACTCTTCTTTTTTAATAAAAAAACTGATCTTTTTTAAATGGAAACAAATGCATCATAAACAATTTTCTATATATATTTTTCGAAAATTACTATTTATTAAACATATATTTTTTTATGTTTTATTTAAAATATTTTATATTGCATTTAATTTACACAATATGTATTATTAATTAAATCTATTAAGGAATTCATACCAATTATCATGCCTATAATTACCAACCTTGATGTGATGCTTGCGAAAAGGAAGATGTCTCTTACAGAACTTTCTAAGGCAATCGGAATGTCTTTAACAAATTTGTCTCTATTAAAAACAGGAAATGTCAGGGGAGTTCGTTATCAAACATTGGAAAAAATCTGTATTGTATTGAACTGTCAACCGGGAGACATTCTTGAATACAGAGCTGACGAATCTCAAAATAATCCGAAAATTTGAATGAATATTTTAAAAACAACTAAGGAAAAATAATGATACAAACTCTAATTAACGGTGGTCCATTTATGATGATATTATTCCTACTATTAAGTACTATTTTATTTATTGCCATAAAAAATATGAAAGAACCCTTCTATACAAATAGCATCATTTTACTCGGAATTCTAACAGCATTTATTGGAATCTTCGCTACTTGGCTAGGTGTAAACTCTGCTATTAATGCAATGAGTGCATATTCAAATGTTGCACCGAATATTGTGATCAATGGAATAAAAACTGCATTAATTACCACATTCACAGGCGGTGGTATCTTACTTTTATCAACAGCAATATGGATTTACTTTATAAAGAAACATAACTTACTTATTGTATAAGGCAAAATTTATTTGATATAATTTTGATCTATTTTCGATAAGGGTTGAATATAAAAAAGGGACAGAAAAACTGTCCCTTTTTATTTAGTATTTAATTTAAATTTATTTCAAGAACATCATTTTTTTCATTTCAGAATAACCGTTAACCTGAATCTGGTAAAAATATATACCTGAACTGACTTCAATACCTACATCATTTGTTCCATTCCACTGAACCACTTTCCGGCCAACGCTTTGAAAATCTGACACCAATGTTCGAATTTGTTTCCCTGTCAAGTCATATATTGCTAACTCAACTTGTCCACCATTTTCCACATCATAGTCAATACTTGTACTTGGATTGAATGGATTCGGATAATTTTGAGATAGATTAAATGATTGCGGATATTGCGATAGCTTATCTATGTCCATGACAGTTCCTGCTGCACCAACATATCTTTTAATTTCCTCGTTCATAAACTGATTCGTTGATACCTCAAATAATCCTGGAATATCATTAACTGACCCTTTAAATGCGCCACGAAATAAAAAGTGCTGAATATAAGTTTCTGATGAATTATTTTCAGCTTGAGTTACTTCCGTTGCAAATGCGTGATAATGGTAACCATAATCATCATGGTCATGTCCATTATACTCATCTAAACCTATTCCAAAACCATCCATACTATTATAAGATGATTCATATTTTCCAAATAGAGCGACTCCATCAAATGCAAATCCAATTATAGGTGGATGCGTATGGCCATCAAAATCACTTAAGTTATATAAGTTGGTTCCATTACCATTAAAACTATGCCCGTCTGCATGATAATGAAATCCCATTCCTCTACCAACATGAATTCCTGAAGAAGTTATTTCTGCTGCATAAGTAGCATATACGAGAACATTATTACTAGCCGGATATATTAAAACCCCATCAACCGCAATAGCGGAAGAATTGAGACTTGCATAATTATCAGTTGTCCATTCGTTTTCACTCAGATTCATATCGCTTGCCAATGTTCCATAAGGTGATAGATCGTTATCTGTGAGGTTTGATATGAGACCATAATCTCTCAGAGGGATTTTAACAAGTTTAACTTCTAAAACTGCATTCCGAGTTATGTTTTGTTCAGGGTAACCACCTTCACAACAATTATCACCCGGTGGACGGGCAACATCAATTAAAAACTGGGGACCTGAAGGTGAATTATGAGACGCAATAACCATAAAGGGATGGTGGGTTCCTTCATCATCGGCTGCATTTGTAAAATATACATTTGCTACCGTGGATTCACCCAAAACAGAATTATACATATCTTCTGCCGCAAATTTATAGCTGAGTAAATAGTCTCTAAATGCTAAATAAACATCCTTTGAATATCTAAGGCTTGCACCATCATCTATTATAGTTGATTCAATATTATCTATGGCTAGACTTGCTGCAGAAGATGCTTCAGAACTTGATCCAAATTGCGTTTCAAAAGAATCATCAACTTCTAACAAAAAATGATCTGAAA
>JABIHN010000095.1 GCA_018649625.1 Fidelibacterota bacterium
CCCCATTAATCCGAAGTTTAAAATAACCGCAGATGTTAAAGGAATTACTGCCAAAACTCCCCATAATACTCGCTTAAAGAATAAAGATGCAATAACGCCAATTATCAACAAGGAAAATAGAATACTAAATGCTGAAGATTTGATAATCATAATAACCATATCTCTAAATACAACTATCATTCCTGTTACAACTATTTTAATATCTGAAGTTAAATTAGTTTCTATGAACTGATCTGTTTCATTGACATAATCAAATATTTCACCTGTTGACATTATTTTCGCAAGAGCCGTTACCAATCCGGTTTCATATTCCATATCATCGACTAAGGAAGAATAATCATTCGAAAATCCACGAATAAGATTTGTTACTTTATCTTTCGATTCTGGAATTGTATAAAACTCTGGATCGTCATCCATAAATGTTCTATGCATTTGTTTTACAACATCCGAAAAAGAATAGCTCAATGATACTTTTTCTTCTCTTTTTAAAAATGTTTGCAAATTTGCAATATCATTTAATACATCCGGATTACGCATATCGCCATCCACTCGTACCCTTAAATCCATTGTCCCGGTCATTTCTTCATCCATGAAATCCATACTATCTCGAATTTCAGTACCCTGTTTGAAAAAATGTGCAAAATTCACATCAACCGTGATTTTATGAAACCCAAACAATCCAAATACAATCAGAAGGATACCTGAAGAAAACACATATTTCGGATGAGTTAAAACCACTTTTCCTAATTGATCAATTAATTTTTCAAAAATACTAGGATTATTAAATGCATTTGAATCCAAATTCCACTTTTTAAGCGTTATCACTGCAGGCAGCAATAATGAACTCAAAAACCATGCCCATAATATTCCAGCTGAAATAGTAATGCCATATCCAATCATAGGTTCTAGAGGAGAAGATATCATGGTTAAAAAAGCGGCTACAGTTGTAATACTTGTTAAAAATATTGGAATCAATAAAGAATCCATACTTGTCGCAATGGCTTTTTGAACATGTCTTTTATTTCTCATTTCTTTGAAAAACTTCGCCATTACATGAACACCATCGGAATTTGCAATGGTTAATAAAATTATTGGCATGGATGTGTGCATCATTGTAAATAAAAATCGCTCTGATCCTGTAAACTTAAAAACCCATCCCATAAAACCCATCATAGATATTAATGAGAGTCCAATAACCATCATGACCATGACAACTCCTGGAATACTTCTCAAATTAAGTAACAGGATGGAAATCATGATAATAACACCAAACATCATCAACGATTGAACATCATTTCGGATTAATTCGGGTACTGTTCCAGTTACATAGGCCGATCCACCATAATGAATTTCAAATTCTGATAAAATAGGATTAACTATATTAACAAGTTCATTTCGAAACTTGTCCATCCCTACGCCATTATAAGGCTGAGCAATTAATACGAGATAATCTTCATTTTGACTAATAAATCGTTTTTTTATATCAGGGTATTTATCGAGATAACTTCGAATACTACCAATTTGAACTGAATCTAATTGTCGTCCAGGTTGCAAATCTTGAATGAGCAAATCTCCGTCATCATTATCCATCCGCGTTGCGGTAGCGATGCTTGTTACTTCTTCAATTTCTGACAAACCTTCTAATTCATCGGATACATCCCAAAGTGCTTCGAAAGCCCTTGTTTGATAAATAGACTCTCCCTTTTGACCAAAAGCGATAAAAATGACTTCTGTACTTCCAAATTCATCTTGTAAAGCTTCCCAGGCTTTTCTCGATTCCAGTTTTTCAGGAAGCATTTTCATCATGTCATCATCAACCACTAAATATTGTACGCCTGATGCCATCACTAAAGTTGCCAACAACGATAATATAATAGATCGAATCGGATGATCTAAACTTTGGCTAATAATCCATCGACGCACAGGGTGAATCGAATATTGATTTGAAAGTTTATTCATTATTTCTTTATTATTCCTTTATAAATAGTTGGTCAACATATTGATTTCCATGTTGGGTAAAAAGACCACCGGAAATCATTTTTAAAAAATTGTGAATCGCATCAGAAGGTGCCAAGTTATTTTTCAGAAAAAACTCTGGCTGAAAAGTTGAATTAATAATATTCATATACAAGGTTGCAATAACATTTATATCAACATCTTTTCGAACATATCCTTGTTTCTGAGCATTAGATAAAATGTCATAAAAATCTTCTCTACGTGCCAATCTAAAATCTTCCATCTTTTTCCAAACACGTGGGAAGCGGTTCTTCAAATCCGCTAATCTTTCGATAGAAACACTGGAGATATGTCCCATAATAAATTCCATCACTTTTACAAATTGGATGGCTGGATTTGGTTCCGTTGCTATGAGATGCTTTAGTTTTTTTTCAATTAAACCTAGAAAAAAACCCACACTTTTATCGACTAAAACTTCCTTTGTTGGAAAAAATTTATAGATTGTTTTTTTACTCATTCCCAAATTTCGAGAAAGGGAATCCACGGTAAAAGATCGCACGCCTTCTCGAGTCAAAGCTTCAAAACTTTGCTCAAGTATATATTCTTCTTGATGTGTTTGGGTTTTAGTCATTGGAAACGTTTTTCGTATATTTCGTTTCCATAAATTACTATTCACATTTGATAAATAGAAATATAATTTATACTAATTATTTAATACTGCTTGAACAAATAAAATTATATCTGAGATTGTTACCGACCCATCTCCATTAAAATCTGCAGGAGGAGTAGGTGAATAACCAAAGCCATATACCATATCAGACATATACAATAAATCAAAAATATCTAAATTTCCATCAAGATTAATATCTCCAATAATAAACTCCGGAAAACTTCCTAAATAATTCAAAGGAAATTTTTGAGCTCGAGCAATAAAACTTTGTCCACCCCCTAGAAATTCATGAGACCAAACCACCTGATGATCTGATGTAACTTCTATCATTAAAGCATCATCACAATCGGTGATAAGTGTATTTCCATTCGGAAGCCTAAAAGCTCCGCCTTGCATTAGAGTATAAAAATATCCCGCATGAATCCAAATTGGTTCAATTGGTCCAAAGGGCTGACCAGGTATTAGGTCATAAACTCCATCATCATTTAGTGGAGGTATTAGTTCAAAAACGGCGGCAATATTATGGTCGCTATAATTATTGTTAAAAAGAATCAAATTCCCTTCTCCCGGAGATCCTTCTGGAATCCAATTCACGCCATGTTGTCCAAATAATAAATGGTCAGAGTTTGACCCACG
>JABIHN010000096.1 GCA_018649625.1 Fidelibacterota bacterium
ACTGATCTTATTTTACAAGTAGATATGCCCGCATCTTCAGGTGCGACGTCTAAATGGGAAAATGGCGGTGAAATGGAAACAAAAGGAACAGAATTATCTGTAACCTTAAATCCAACAAGACTTGTTAGCTTGGGTGGCTTAGACTGGAATTTTCGAACGAACTACTATACCACAAGTTCAACCGTAACTAAGTTAAATGTAGATCCTTATAATTTTGGTGGATTTGCAACATTCCTTGGAACGTATCGAATTCAAGAAGGTTGGTCACCAACTGCAATTATTGGCTCTGATCTTGAAGAGAATGGCGACTATAAAAAACTAGGGGATGAAACACCCGATTATCAAGTTTCATTTTTTAATAGTTTTAGACTAGGTTCCATTGATTTTTCATTCTTGATTGATCATAAAGAAGGTGGTTCTGCTATTAACCTAGCAAACCTAATTTATGATTTAGGTGGTACAACAGTTGATTATGAAGCAAATGCAGGTGATAGACTTGGTGGCCTTGGTACAACAACCGTTGGCTATATTGAATCAACGACATATACCATGCTTCGAGAAGTTAATTTGACGTATACCTTACCTTCCGGTTTATCGGATAAGTTTGGTTTAGGCTATACGAGAGTGGGAGTATCGGGCAGAAACTTATGGATGGATACGGATTATTCCGGTTTAAGTCCTGAAGTAAGTCAGTTTGGTAGTGAAGCTGTTGGTGGGTCTGTAGATACAAACCCATTCCCACAAGCTAAGAGTTTGTATTTTTCACTTTCAATCGGTTTCTAAGGAGGAATAATTATGAAATCAATTACAATTAAAAAATGGATAATGATCCTCCCACTGCTAAGTGCCTTTTTGTGGGTTGGATGTGAAGATCTGGATTTTCCGGATCCAAATAACCCAACAGATGATACTGCAACAATTCAGTCACTTGTAACAGGTGCAGAAGCGGGGCTTCGTACATCTATGGGTATTTACTTACGCGATATGCTTGTTGTTGGTAGAGAAGCATATTACTTGGAACCTGCGGATCCTCGGTACACTAATGAACTCATGAAAGGTCCTGTTGATCCAGGTGGGTTTTTGACAATGAGTCCTTGGAATGCAAATTATAAAGTAATTCAAAATAGCTTGATTCTTGCTGAATCGGGTGACAAAGGTGCTTCTGGCGTTGGGAAATCATTCCATGCTTATGCATTGTGGCGTATTTTGTCTATGACAGATGAAAATGGTGCACGATTGAATTATGATGGTGATATTAATGCCTCGGTAGCTTCAAAATCTGAAGTTTTAGCAGAAATTGCTAGTCTTTTAGATGCCGGTAATTCAGATTTATCAGGAGCAGGAGACGCATTCTCTTTCTCTCTATCTTCTGGATTTAGTGGCTTTGATACTCCAGCTGCATTTGCAAAATTCAATCAAGCACTTAGAGCCCGAGTTGCGGTAAATCAAGATGATTGGTCAGCCGCTACAACTGCATTAGGTAATTCTTTTATTGATGAATCAGGCGATATGAGTATGGGTGCATACCACGAGTTTAGCTCAAATTCAAATGATCAAGATAATGGAATGTTTGAAGATGCATCTAACGATTTCATCAAGCTAATGGTACATCCATCCTATGCAACAGATGCTGAAGATGGTGATGGCCGTTATGCTGCAAATGTATCCGTTCGTGATACAAGCTTGGCTGTGATTACTTATGATGGATTAACAAGTAATTTAGCACCAACTATTTGGACAAGCTCTTATGACCCTGTACCTATTATTCGAAATGAAGAATTATTACTTCTTCGCGCAGAAGTTGCAATAGGTAATGGTGATTTTGCATCAGCTGAAGCAGATATGAATATTGTTCGTGCTGCCGCTGGTCTTGCAGGTTATAGCGATACAGATGCATCCAATGCTTTAGATCGTGTTTTACATGAAAAACGTTATTCTCTATTTTTTGAAGGACAACGGTTAATTGATATGAGACATTATGGTAAAACTGGGGATTTGCCCTTAGACCGTGATGGCGATGCAATTGTGACTTTTCCAATTCCTGAAACGGAAATACCTGGTTAAGTCAAATTCGAATAATGATTACATAAAAGGCCTCTATTGAGGCCTTTTGTGTTTATTAGAACAGGAGTATAAAATGAAGAATCAGATATTTATTTGGTTTGCTGTCATTTGGATGTTACCAGCCCAAACGAGTGATGTAGATAAATTAATTACAAATTTATTAGGAGAAACTCCATTAAAAGAAGACTTAAAAGAACTTTGTGATGGTATTGGTGGGCGACCTACAGGGTCTATCGCAAACTTTAAATCTATAAAATGGGGATTAGAAAAATTTCAAACTGCAGGAGTTAAAGTTCAAAAAGACGCATTTAGAATGCCTGGTCTTTGGCTCGAGAATGAATCATCAGCAAAAATTAGTGGTGCTGTCAGTTTTGAACCAAAAGTTGTTGCACTTACTTTTTCTGAAGGGACCCATCGAAGTGGGATAAAAGCAAATCTTCTTGATGGAGGTCGGGGGTTAAAGGATGATTTTGAAAGGTTAGGTGAAAAAGCAAAAGGGAAATTTGTATTAATTGAAACAGATGAACTAGTTGATATAGATGGTCTTTTCAAAGAATACGCCGATGCAGTTGGAATTGAAGATTTAGCATATAATGCAGGCGTGAAAGGCATTGTTTATATGTCGTCTCGTCCTATGCGATTACTTTATCGTCATAATGCTTCAAGAAGTTTTGGCAATACTTTACCGATGCTTGTTATGGCCAGAGAAGATGCGAAAAGGTGCTTTAGGATATTACGTAATAATCAGTCTTTAGACCTGTTAGTGAAAATTGATGTGAGGAGCGGTGGTCCATTTAAATCTTTTAATGTTATTGCAGAAATTGAAGGATCGGAACGTCCAGACGAAGTTGTAGTCATTGGTGCACATTTGGATTCTTGGGGACTCGGGACAGGTGCAAATGATAATGGTTGTAATGTCGTAATGATGATTGATATTGCTCGCCAAATGATAAATTTAGATATTAAACCTAAACGTACAATTCGATTTGCTCTATGGAATGGAGAAGAACAAGGATTATATGGGTCCATGGCGTATACTGATAAATATGAATCTCAACTTGATAAGCATGTAATGGCAATGTCTGTAGATATTGGGAGTGGGTTAATTACTGGTTTTTTCACTGGAGGCAGATCGGATGTTTTTGATGTTACAAATAAAGTTTTAGAACCATTTGATGAACTTGGCCCATTTATAAATATTGATATCCCTCTTGTAGGAACTGATAACTTTGATTTTATGATGCATGGCGTGGGTAATTTAATTGCAAATCATAATCCTGCGAATTATGCTCCAAATTATCATGCAGAATCAGATACCTATGATAAAGTTAACTTAATTACATTGAAACAAAACTCAGCGATTGTAGCAGCTGTCACTCTCGGGTATGCTAATAATCTTGATATTATTCTTCCTCGGCAATCAAAAGAAGATATTGAAAAACTTGTTCAATCAACTGATCTTGAACAACAGATGAAATCGATGATGTCTATTTGGCCTCAATGGGTGGCTGGTAAAAGAGGGCGATAAGATAAAAATAATTTAAACGAATTATTTTGGTTATGAATCAATGTTTTCTTCAAACTTTTTTAATGTAAACGCCTCTATTATTTAAATATGTTTTGATGTAGTTCCAGCAACCATTGATAGACCCAACTAATTCAGGCGGGAAAACCCCTACTTTTGAAAAATGACCATCTAAAATAAGATTGATTGTTGCAGTTGCTGTATAGCCCGTAGTTCGAGACATGGATGCAATTCCTGATTCCATGTCAGTTTCATCATATAAATGATAAGAAATTGTTTGAGATTCATTCCGCATAATCACATCTAAAATAGTGAATTCAAGTTCATTATCGTCCATTCTCCAAGATTTAAATAATTCAGTTGATGTATTTTCAATTTGATTTGAATCAAATTTCCCATCATCGCGGAATGTCTTCATGAGAGTTGCATGTCCGGGGTATCGTAATGTTTTTTCTTTCATATTTGGAATATGATTCATGGTGGATAGAATTGATCTTAATCCATCTGTATTAAATGCTTCTAATTCACCAACATTTAAAAAATTCTTTATTTCAATTTCAGATAAAGCTGGCCTAGTCACAATTTCACCATTTATCATCATTCTTGCAGGACGTGTATATTCTTCAATAACATCAACGGGAGAAAAAGGTGCTTTATAATTAAACGGTGGTATTGGATATTTAGGGAGCCCACCTACATAATACTCAAATGAATCAATGGTCATTTTTGAATGATAATATCCCAATAAAAAATTAGGAATTCCAGGTGCAACTCCAGCATCCACAATTGCAGTTACATTATTTATTTTAGCCAATGAAGAAAGTTCCAATACATTCTCAGGCGAGAACGAAATATCGACTACATTTTTTCCTGTTTCCAAAATTGCTTGTAGAGCTTTATATCCTAAAAACCCGGGGACTGCTAATAACACAATATCCGCAGGTTCAATAAAATGCTTCAAAGATTTAGCGTGTGTAACATCCAAAGTTTGGATTTGGATAGTGTTATTTTTTTGATGAATTCTATCTAGAGATCTTGAATCAAAATCTGCAAGATGTACTTGGTGCTTTTTTGCCAAGTCCAGCGCCATAGCGCGCCCAACCATTCCCGCACCTATTTGATAAATTTTTGCCATAGGATTAAATTAGATGTTAATTAAGGTATTCAATTAAATACTAGAATCCTTTGATAAACCCTGTGCGTAAAGAAAAAACAGATACTATTTTTCTGATTAAGGTTGGAACAAAGTGGAAATCCCGAACTTGTTTTGGGGCGGAAAATGAAGCCAATAATGGTTTTATGGTCAAGTTTTCCAACGAAAAGCAGGAGGATTGTAGCCTTTTTAATTTGCGTGTCAGGTTTTTCAAAGGGTTCTACTATAGAGACCCTTCAATGCATGTTGTTTCAAAACCACCACGAATGTTATAAATAGTAGTAATTGAAATCTTTTCAGTATTTAATGCCTTTTTTAGATCATTATAGATTCTTTTGGTAGCTGCCTCTTGATAAATCCCCACATGTCTGAAACTGATAAAATAGTATTTCAATGATTTCAGTTCTACACATTTTCCACCTGATGGTAAATATTCTATTTTTACGTAGGCGACGTCAGGTAACCCACTAAAAGGACAGACTGCGCTGAATTCATCCGTTTCTGTTTTAATATATTGAGTTGGACTATCAAAATCGAATACTTCGAGAAACTCTGGTTTAATATGACTTTCATCAACAAAATCAAATGAATGTCCTTCTGCTATAGCCATGTAAAACTCCTAATTTAATTTTAGCCTAAAATTATAGGCATTTATATTATTTTGTTATTTATAACGCACTGGATCTTCTAATCCAGCTTCTTTAAATCCTTTTAATCTTAAAATACAAGCATCACAATGTCCACAAGAAATTCCTTTTTTGTGCGGATCATAACAGCTGGTTGTAATTCCATAATCAATTCCCAATTCTATTCCTCTTTTGATAATTCCAGCTTTGGTCAAGTTGATTAAAGGTGTATGTATTTTAAATATATTTCCTTCTACGCCTGCCTTTGTTGCTAGGTTGGCTGTCCGCTCAAAAGCTTCAATAAATTCGGGACGACAATCGGGGTATCCTGAGTAATCTAGCGAATTCACACCAATAAAAATATCGGTTGCACCTAAAGTTTCAGCCCAAGCCAAAGCCATAGAAAGTAAAACTGTATTTCGGGCAGGGACATAAGTAATGGGGATGTCAGTCATGTTTGAGTCATCTCGATCTTTGGGAACATCAATATCATCAGTAAGGGCCGAACCGCCAAATTGGCCTAAATCAATATTAACGATAGAATGTTTTACCACACCGATTGATTGAGATACTTTTTTTGCTGCGTCTAATTCAAAGACATGTCGTTGCCCATAATTGACTGTCAGAGCATAAAGATCGTAGTTCTGTTTTTTTGCGATTGAAAGGCATGTGGTGGAATCCAATCCGCCTGATAATAGTATGACTGCTTTTTTGTTCATAATGTAGGGTGGAAATTAATCTTTTCTTTTGATGAGAACCGTCTGAAAAATGTATCTATACCAAAGATATTTGATTATTTCATTAATCAATTCCAGACATATTTAAAGGGCAGGTAATTATGGAATGATTGCCTTTAGGTAATGCTCCTGTACAAAATAATAATTATATTCATTGGCACTTTTCAGGTGATTTATGATAGAAAATCCATTAACAAATCTTTGGTACTACAATTCTCTTGCGCCTCATTCCCAGTTGGCCTGTAGATTAGAATCATCCATTCCTTGGAATCCCCCACTTTAACTTTTATGCGGATTACTCCGCAACATATTTCTCATTCATAATTTGATTGTGACTTACGAAACGAAGTAAAAATTCTTAACAAAATAAAATATTAAAAAGGAGTAAACATGAATTACTCAAGAAAAAAATCACAACCCATATTTGATCGCGCATTAGATGTACTAGAAAAAGGTGTTAGTTCTAATTTTAGATATCTTGGCGATAAAGAAACGCCAGTCATTGCAAGAGGAAAGGGTGCCCGAATTTGGGATGCAGATGACAATGAATTTATTGATTATCGATTAGGTTGGGGGCCAATCAATTTAGGTCATGCCGATGACCGAGTGAATCAAGCCGTCACAGAAGCGATTCAAGATGGAATAACATTTGCTGCAACGACGCCTTTAGAAGTTGATGTGGCTGAATTAATTAAAAAGATGGTTCCTGATATGGAGAAATTAAGATTCACAAATACAGGTACAGAAGCAACGATGCATGCGCTTCGAACCGCGCGAGGGTTTACCAATAAGGAAAAATTTATAAAATTTGAAGGGCAATACCACGGTGCTCATGATTATGTGTTATTTAGTACAGCATCTTCTTCAATCGGTGGTATGGGATCAAGAAGATCTCCAATTCCAGTTCAAGTTGGCTCTGGTATTCCAGATAAAATAAGGGATTATGTTTACTGTTTACCATTTAATGATTTTGATGCAGTAGAACGATGTGTAAAAGATCATCATAATGAAATTGCCACTATTATGGTCGAACCATGCCTAGGAAATATTGCTGGAATTGAACCACAAGATGGATTTTTAGCACACCTGAGAAAATTATGCGATGATTATAATATGGTTTTGATATTTGATGAAGTGAAGACTGGGTTCCGATTATCAAATGGTGGAGCAAGAGATACCTATGGTGTGATTCCTCATATCTCTACTTATGCCAAAAGCTTAGGCAATGGATTTCCTGTTGCAGCTTTTGGTGGATCTGCGGACGTAATGAGTGTTATTGGCGGAGGAAGTGTAACCCATGCTGGTACTTTTGGTGCCAATGCTGTGAGTATGGCTGCAGCAAAAGCAGTATTAACTATACTAGATGAAACACCCGTTTTAGAAAAACTTGCAGAACGGGGAAAACGATTAAAAAATGGTTTAGATAAAGTGCTCACAGAAGCTGGTTTACCTCATCAAATGTCGGGGCATCCAAATCTTCAAGGGTTTTTAATTACAGAAAAAGAAGTGAAAGAAGTTAGAGATTTAGTTCATCATGATGATGATATGTACGAAGCAATTTGTATCAATATGTATAATCGAGGAGTTTGGATGGAAGATGATGCTCGAGAACCTTGGTTCATTTGTGAAGCGCATACAGAAGAGATTATTGATGAAACTTTAAATAAGTTTGAAGAATCCGTTAAAGAAGCTATTGCTTGATTTATGATTACTGATGTTTTTTGGTCTGAGCAGTTATCACCAAAATCAGGTCTTCCTATTAGTGAGCAATTACCATCATCAGTTGATGTTGCAATAGTAGGAAGTGGATATACAGGTCTATCGTGTGCAAGAGTATTGGCGAATGCCGGTATGTCTGTTGCTGTATTAGACCAAAACTCCATTGGGTCGGGTGCCAGTTCAAGAAATGGAGGTATGGCAACTCCAGGACTTAAACAGGATATCTTCAAAATTAAAAAAGTGTATGGGATGAAATATGCTCAAGAATTTTGGAAATCTTCGGTAGATGCAATTGATTTAATTGACGCTATTATTAAAGAAGATAAAATTGAGTGTGATTGGGAAAGAAATGGCCATTGCTCTTTAGCATTTAAACAATCTCATTTTGATGGATTTTCAGAATATGCTGATTGGCTAGAAAAAGAAATGGGACACAATAAATTAATTGTTCCTAAAGGAAAAATAAGAGAAGAAATAGGGACTGATTCTTATTATGGTGGCCTATCTGATGAATTAAGTGGAGGGTTACAGCCAGCAAAATATGTTCATGGTCTAGCTAAGGCAGTTGCAGATCGTGGAGTTGTGTTATGCGAACATACAAGAGTTGATGCTGTAATTGAGAATAATGGGGCCTTTATCCTTAAAACCAAAAAAGGTGATTTAGCTACAAAAAAAGTTGTAATTGCAACCAATGGTTATACTGATTTAATGGTTCCCGGTCTTAAACCAAAGGTGTTTTCCGTAGGCAGCTATATTCTTGTGAGTGAACCTTTACCTCTAGATTTGCAAAATAAGTTAAGTCCAAAAAGACGTATGTTTTATGATTCAAAATGGTTTATAAACTATTTTCGCCTAACATCTGATGGTCGCATGCTTTGGGGTGGTAGGAATGATTTGAGTACCAATTTGGATTTAGATGAAAGCGCAGCAATTTTAAAAGATGAAGTTTGTACAATCTTTCCTGAACTGCATGATTATAATTTCACACATTCTTGGACAGGGAAACTCGGAATTACATTTGATTTGATGCCACATATTGGGGAAATAAATGGAATTCATTATGCTTTAGGATATGGAGGCCATGGATTATCTATTGCAACTTATCTTGGAACAGAATTAGGGTTGCTGATGACGGGTCAAAAAGATAGAAGCCCTTATCAAGAAATTTCTCATCAAACGATGTTTTTTTATAGAAAAAATCCATGGTTTCTCCCATTTGCTGCAAAGTATTTTCGCTTTTTAGATTGGATATCTTAGCCCATGCATGAGCTAGCAACAATTGATTATATAATTATTGGCATATACTTAGCGGGTATGGTAAGCGTTGGTCTTTGGTTCGCAAAGAAACACACTGATTTTGAAGATTTCTTTCTAGCAGGTCGGTCTCTCACAACACCACTATTAATTACAACTCTTATATCTACTTATTATGGAATTGACGTTTTATTTGGTGATTCCCAATTGGGCTTTACCAATGGAGTTGTGGCTTGGTTTGGTTATGCACGTCCGACATATGCTTTCTTTTTAATTGCAGCATTTTTACTGGCCCATCGTTTGCGAGAAGATGATTTCAAAAGTCTTCCTGATATCTTGGATAAATATTATGGGAAAAAGACTCGGTATGTGGGTGCGGTCACTTCCTTTATTTATTCGCTCCCGGCATTATCTCTTTATGGGTTTGGGATGTTAGGTGACGTTATTTTAGGTTGGGAGCCTATTGTGGGTATGTTAATTCTAGGTGGAATTGCTTTAGTTTATACCCTGACGGGTGGGTTTTGGGCAGTGGCTCTTACGGATTCAATCCAATTTGTTCTTATGTGTGTTATATTGGCCTTAGCATTTCCCTATGCTATGAAATTAATTGGTGGTTTTGATGCCATGATTGAAGTTTTGGAACCTAGTTATTTTGATACAATGGGTGATATGTCTATTTGGTTGATAATTATTTATGCTTCCACTGGACTTTCAATTTTGGTGGATCCCACATTTTACCAGCGAATCTTTGCCGCAAAATCTTATAAGAACGTTAGGAATGCGTTGGTAATAGGGATTTTTATTTGGGGGTCTTATGATTGGATAATAACCATTTTGGCCATGGCTGCAAAAGTAGCTGTTATTCAAGGAACCTTACCTATGGATGTTCCACCAGATGCTGCACTATTAAAAGTAATGGTGGCCGCACTTCCTGCAGGTGCACTTGGATTATTTATGGCAGGAGTTTTATCCACGGAAATGTCCACTTTAGATTCGTATTGTTTGGTTGCAGGTGGTAACGTGGCATATGATATTTACAAACCAGCATTTAAACCAGAAGCCACTGATCAAGAATTAATTAAAACAACTCGCCAAGGAATCTTATTGTCGTGGGTTTTAGGGTTTATCATGGCTATATCATTCGATCAAATGTTGGGTCTATGGGTGTTTATGGCATCGATTTTAATTTCGAGTGTGATGGTGCCCATTCTATTGGGAATGTATGTTCCTAAATTTCGAAAGCCATTGGCTGGTTTTTTAAGTGCAGGATTAGGGTTAGGCTCTACAGTTATACTAAATATTTATATTATGACAAATGGTGTTTTTGATGTAGAAGAGGAAACCTATATTATTCAATGGTTTGGAATTGATTTTATTCAGGAATTTATAATGTACATTACGGTCCCAATTTCATTAATTGGTTTTTTTGTGGGTGTAATATTTGATAAAGGAGACCCACATGAGTAATTGGGAAATATTCACTTGGATAACTGTTGTTATTCTTGGATTGGGATCAGTCGTAGTTTTTATATTATTTTTAAAAGATATAAAAGAAATATTGAAAAAATTTAATAAGGAAGAAAAGTGAAGATACAAAATTATATTAATAATAAATGGGTACATGCAAACTCAGGTAAAACATTTGAAGTTGAAAATCCATTTACTGAAGAAGTAATTGCAAAAGTACCAGCTAGTGATGAAACTGATATAAATCATGCAGTTGATGCAGCTAAAAATGCTTTTGTAGAGTGGTGCCAACTAACGGTTGGAGAGCGAAAAGAGTATATGCGGACACTGGCGAATAAATCACGAGATCATGCGGAAGAAATTGCAAAAACAATTTCTTCTGAAATGGGAAAACCCTTTGCCGAGGCAATTTCTGAGCTTGAAGAAGTGGCTGATTATTTAGAATATTATAGTGAATTGGCTCGAGATCATGCTGGACGAATTGTCGCTCCAGTAGATCAAAATACCATGTCATTGGTTCGTTTTGAACCGTATGGAGTTGTTGGATGTATTATTCCATGGAATTATCCAATGTCACTCATGGGGTGGAAATTGGCGCCTGCTTTGGCTGCCGGAAATACAATTATTATGAAGCCATCTGAAGTTTCATCTCTTTCTATTTTACACTGGATTGAATTGGTCGGAAGTGATATACCACCAGGTGTAATAAATGTAGTAACTGGTTTGGGAAGTGAAGCGGGTGAAGCATTGGTCAAACATCCTGATGTACCCATTATTACTTTTACGGGTTCAGTTGGAACTGGAAAACGAATTGCACAGTTGGCTGCAGATAATTTGAAAAAAACATCTCTAGAATTAGGTGGAAAAGACCCTATGATTATTTGTGATGATGCAGATATCGAAGTTGCTGCAAAAGGAGCGGCTTGGGGTGGATTCGTTAATGCAGGGCAAGTTTGTACATCAGTTGAACGAGTTTATGTCTTTGATAATATAGCCGATAAATTTACAGAAGCGTTAATTGAAGAAACTAAAAAAGTAAAATTGGGGGATCCATTTGCTGAAGGAACAGACGTGGGTCCCATGTCATCCAAAGTGCAGTTTTCAAATACCATTAATAAAGTAAACCTTGCCAAAAAAGAAGGAGCTCGAGTATTGACAGGCGGAAAAAAAATGGCTCAATTTGAAAAAGGGTATTTTTATGAACCTACCATAATTGATCAAGTAACACCTAATATGGAAATTATTTTAGAAGAAGCATTCAGCCCTGTTATTCCTATTCAAAAAGTAAAGTCTATTGAAGAAGCAGTCACTATGGCAAATGCAACAAAATATGGTTTAGGATGTACAATTTTCACTCGAGATATTGAACGAGCGCTTACAGCTGCAGATAAAATTCAGGCTGGAACTTTTTGTATTAATAGCCCATTAATGGAAAATATGGCTGCACCTTTTGGGGGAATGAAACAATCGGGAATTGGTCGAGAGCATGGAATCGAAGGACTTGATGAATTTCGTCAAGCAAAACATATATTTATTGATTATGATCATTCTCATAAAGAGTGGTGGTATGGGCATAATAAATAAAAATTATTCTACTCCAATATCCTCATTCCATATTTCGGGATTGGCTTGGATATAATCTCCTAACATTTTGATACATTCTTTTGAATTAAGATCAAATACTTCAACTCCGAAATCATTTAACCATTCAATTCCACCCGAAAAATTCACAGATTCTCCTACGATAACTTTTTGAATATTGAATTGCCGAATCAATCCGCTACAATACCAGCATGGAGCTAATGTAGTTACCATGATAATTTTAGAATAAGACTTTTGTCTCCCAGCATTTCTGAATGCATCTGTTTCACCATGAAGAGAAGGATCGCCATTTTGAATTCGTCGATTTCGCCCTTGACCGAGCAAGGTTCCATTTTCAAGAAAAAGTGCAGCTCCAATAGGAATACCGCCTTCTTTTAATCCAATTTTTGCTTCTTGGATTGCAATTTCTAACATATATTTGTATTGAGAAAATTTGGCTGATTTCATTTCAATTGTATGTTTAACTTTTCATGTAGATTATTGAGCACAAAATATATTCAAAACTAAGAAGAAGAGCAAACAAACGCTCATTGTTTTGAGCTGAACTATGTTAAAATAGTTAATAGATTTTTATATTAAAAGGATTATATGATAAAACAAAAAATGTCTTTGTTGTATGGAATTGATGATACGCCCCCAATGGGTGAAATGATTATATTAGGGTTTCAGCATTATCTTACCATGTTTGGGTCTACAGTTGCAATTCCTCTTTTATTAGCGCCTGCATTGGGAATAACAAATCCAGTCGAAAAGGGATGGCTAATAGCCACCATGTTTTTTGTCAGTGGAATAACAACACTGTTGCAAACCACTTTTGGAAATCGCTTACCTATCGTACAAGGAGGTACTTTCTCTTTTTTAGCACCTACATTTGCCATTTGTAGTATGGCAGCATTAGCTAATTCGGGCTGGGAAGTTCGTATGCAACATGTTCAAGGAGCAATTATTGCTGGATCTCTTTTTGAAATCATAGTTGGAAGAACCGGAATGGTGGGCCGTCTCTTAAGATTTGTTGGTCCCATAACAATTGCACCGACCATTGCTTTAATTGGTTTATCTCTATTCAAATTTGGCGCGCCCGAAGCTGGGCGGTATTGGCCTATTGGTGGTTTAACAATTTTTCTTATAATATTATTCAGTCAATATCTTCGTAGCAAACATCGTACGTTTGAACTCTATCCTATACTTTTGGCAATTTTAACAGCGTGGGGTATTTCAGCACTATTTACGTTTTTAGGGTATTTCCCTGGAGGGCATCCTGCTCACACAAGTTTGGCGAATCTAAATAATGCATCTTGGTTTAGAATTCCAACTCCATTTCAGTGGGGATTTCCCCAATTTGGACCTGCGGCAATCATTGGAATGTTGGCAGGTTATATTGCATCCATGGTAGAATCTATTGGCGATTATTATGCTTGTGCTCGACTTTCCGGTGCCCCGACGCCTGACAAGAACACCATAAATAAAGGAATAACATTTGAAGGGTTAGGTTGTTTAATTGCGGGAATATTTGGTACAGGGAATGGAACGACTTCTTATAGTGAAAACATTGGAGCCATCGGCTTAACTCGCGTTGGATCTCGAAGAGTTGTTCAGGCTGGAGCCGTGATAATGATTTTATTAGGAACCGTGTCTAAATTTGGTGCATTATTTACTACTATACCTCAACCTATTGTGGGTGGAATGTATTGTGCAATGTTTGGAATGATTACGGCTATTGGTTTATCTAATCTGCAATTTGTTGACCTTAATTCTACGCGAAATTTATTTATTCTTGGATTTGCTTTTTTTATGGGATTATCAATTCCGGAATATTTTGTTCAACATCCGATTCAATTAGACCCCGTTTGGTTAGGGAATATTTTAAACACACTTGGAAGTACAGGGATGGCAGTGGGCGCATTTTCAGCATTGATATTGGATAATACAATTCCTGGGACCGACGAAGAAAGAGGTTTAAATGCTTGAGGAAATAGCGTTGAAAGTGCATGAAATATTTAATGAGTTGTAAAAAAGGAATAAAACTATGTCTGTACTAATCAAAAATGGCCGCGTCATTACCGCAGTTGATGACTATTTAGCTGATGTTTTTATAGAAAATGAAACTATAACCCTTATTGGTAAGAAACTTGAAATGGAAGCCGATAATATTATTGATGCTTCGGGAAAATATTTGTTTCCAGGTGGATTAGATCCACACACACATTTGGACATGCCTTTTGGTGGAACCACATCAGCCGATGATTTTGAAACCGGAACTCGCGCAGCTGCTCATGGAGGAACCACAACATTAATTGATTTTGCAATTCAATCTAAAGGTCATTCAACCTTAGAAGCGTTGGATACATGGCATGCCAAAGCAGATGGCAAAACAGCGATAGATTATGGGTTTCATATGATTGTAACTGATTTAGAAGATAATCGCGTTCATGAAATGAAAATGTTAGCGGATGCTGGAGTGACATCATATAAATTATTTATGGCTTACCCGGGTGTTTTATATGTAGATGACGGCACCATTTATCGTGCGATGAAAAAAGCAGGCGAAGATGGAACCGTTGTTTGTATGCATGCGGAAAATGGTATTGTGATTGATGAAATTGTAAAACAAGCAGTAGCTGATGGAAAAACAGCTCCAAAATATCACGCCATTACACGTCCAACTCGCATGGAAGCAGAAGGAGTGCATCGTGCGATTTCCATTGCAGAAGTTGCAAATGTTCCAATCTACATTGTTCATTTGTCGTCGTCAGATGCTTTAGAACAAGTGATGCTTGCTCGTAATCGAGGGGTTCATGCTTTTGCTGAGACATGTCCGCAGTATTTATTTTTAGATGATTCATATTATGATAAAGAAGGATTTGAAGGTGCCAAATATGTAATGACGCCTGCACTTCGAGAAAAGTGGAATCAGGATGAATTATGGAAAGGGTTGAAGTTCGGTGATCTTCAATCCATTGCTACTGATCATTGTCCCTTTTGTTTTAAAGATCAAAAAGTATTAGGTATTGATGATTTTTCTAAAATACCAAATGGGGCTCCTGGTGTCGAAAATCGCATGAGTCTCGTATTTAATGGCGGTGTCAAATCTGGGCGGATTTCATTAAATAAATTTGTTGAATTAACATCAACTGCCGCAGCAAAAACATTTGGACTTTTCCCTAAAAAAGGTACGATTGCTGTTGGAAGTGATGCGGATATTGTTGTTTTTGATCCAAATCGAACAGAAACAATTAGTGTAAATAATACATGTACACACCATATGAATGTAGATTACAATACTTATGAAGGATTCGAAGTAACGGGGTTTACTGAAACAGTTCTATCTCGTGGTAAAATTATTATTAAAAATTGTGAGTACATAGGAAAGAAAGGTGATGGTCACTTTTTAAAACGTGGGCTTTATGGCGGTATGAAATAAATAAAAATTAGGAGATTACGAATGTCACGAAATATTAAATCTGGATTAATCCAAATGAGTCTTCCTATGACAGAAGGAGAAGGCACGATTACAGAAATAATGGATGCAATGGTTCAAAAGCATATTCCAATGATTGAAGATGCAGGGAAACAAGGTGTTCAAATTTTATGTTTACAAGAAATTTTCAATACACCCTATTTTTGTCCTGGACAAGATAATGCATGGTATGCTTCTGCAGAAGCAGTTCCAGGGCCAACAACTGATCTTATGCAAGAATATGCAAAAAAATATAACATGGTCATTATTGTCCCTATTTATGAAAGAGAGCAGGCTGGCGTATTTTATAATACGGCAGCGGTGATTGATGCAGATGGAAAATATTTGGGGAAATATCGAAAGAACCATATCCCGCATACATCTGGCTTTTGGGAAAAGTATTTTTTCAAACCCGGCAATTTAGGATACCCTGTTTTCGAAACAAAATATGCAAAAGTTGGAGTGTACATTTGCTATGATCGCCATTTTCCGGATGGAGCAAGATGTCTCGGGTTGAATGGTGCAGAAATTGTTTATAATCCGTCCGCAACCGTTGCTGGACTAAGTGAATATTTGTGGAAATTAGAACAACCAGCTCATGCAGCAGCTAACGGGTATTTTATGGGTTGCATCAACCGAGTTGGAACAGAAAAACCGTGGAATTTAGGTGAGTTTTATGGGACATCGTACTTTGTGAATCCACGAGGTCAGATTATTGCTGAGGCGTCAAGAGATCAAGATGAATTATTAGTCTCGGAATTTGATTTGGATATGATTGATGAAGTACGTTCGACTTGGCAGTTTTTTCGTGATCGTCGCCCAGAAACTTATGATAAGTTAGTTGAACTTTAATAAAAACAATACAAAGAGAAAATTATGGCAGATTTAAGCATAGAAGTAAACGGTGTAAAATTTCCAAATCCATTTGTGATTGGGTCTGGACCTCCAAGCACAAATTCAAAAACCATTATTAAAGCATTTGACAATGGGTGGGGAGGTGTTTCTGCAAAAACAGTCAGTCTGACTGAGACTCCAGTTATAAATGTTGCACCACGATATGGAAAGTTAAAAACACCAAATGGTGAAATTATAGGTTTTGAGAATATTGAGTTAATATCTGATAGAACGTTGGAAGTATGGTTGGATGAATTCAAGATGATAAAAGATGCTCACCCTGATAAAGTATTGATTTCTTCGATAATGGAAAAATACAATAAAGATTCATGGCAAGAATTAGTGGGAAGAATAGTTGAAACGGGTGTGGATATGTTTGAATTAAACTTTTCATGTCCACATGGTCACCCGGAAGAAGGTATGGGAGCGGCTATGGGGCAGAACCCAGATATGGTTAAAGAAGTTACAGGTTGGGTTGCCGAGGTTACAGACTTGCCAATATGGGCTAAGATGACACCCGATATTTTAGATATTACTAAACCAGCAATAGCGGCGATGGACGGAGGTGCCCATGGTATTGCAGCAATCAATACAATCCCATCCATTTTAAATGTTGATCTTGAAACGTTGGCTCCTATGCCTACTGTAGAAGGTTATTCAACGCCAGGAGGGTATTCCTATTATGCAGTGAAACCCATTGCGTTACGTATGGTGTCCCAATTAGGAATCGGAGTTCCGGATGCAGAAATATCAGGTATCGGTGGTGTTATCAGTAGCCGTGAAGCGATTGAATTTATCCTACTGGGAAGTTCTACTGTTCAGGTTTGTACAGGGGTAATGTTGCAGGGCTACGAAATGGTGAACGAAATGTGTGATGGTTTATCAAATTTTATGGAGAAACATGGTTTTAAAACCGTACGTGAAATCGTTGGCCATTCATTACAATATCTTACAACACATCATGATTTAGCGGAAAAACGACTCGCAAAAAAAGCGAATGCATTTGGAGCAAATCGTGATAATAATTGGACTGGTGATATTAAGAAGGAAACAGATGACCTAGTCAGTAAATAAGTTTTTATATTTAACTCATTGTTACAAAAAATAAATTTTAAATAAAAGGGGAAATATGTCTACAAATCTTGAACATCTCTGGATGCCATTTTCAGCAAATCGTGGATTTAAAGCAGAACCGCGATTAATGAATGAAGCGAAAGGGATGTATTATAAAAAACTTGATGGCACAAAAGTCTTAGATGGTACAGCAGGGTTATGGTGTTGTAATGCCGGTCATGGAAATGATAAAATAGTAAAAGCAATTCAAGATCAAGCAGGTAAATTAGATTTTGCACCGTCATTTCAAATGGGACATCCTTTAGCATTTGAAGCAGCAGAAAAGCTCCTAGAGCTAGCGCCTAACAATGATTTTCAATATGCTTTTTTTACAAATTCAGGATCAGAAGCAGTAGATACTGCATTGAAAATTGCTTTGGGGTACCAGCAACATAGAGGTAACACTGACAAAACTATTTTAGTTGGCCGAGAACGTGCTTATCACGGGGTAGGTTTTGGTGGCATTTCTGTGGGTGGGTTGCCTATGAATAAAAAACATTTTCCTCTTTTAGAAAATGTAGATCATATTTGCTCTACTCATAATTTAGAGAAAAATGCTTTTAGTAAAGGCCAACCAGAATGGGGAAAGGAATTGGCAGATGATTTATTACGAGTCATTGAAAAACATGGTGCTGACAAAATTGCAGCATTTATCACTGAACCCTTGGCTGGTTCAACTGGTGTTTTAGTTCCGCCAAAAGGGTATTTGGAACGAGTTAGAGACATATGCACAAAACATGATATACTATTAATATTTGATGAAGTGATTACAGGTTTTGGTCGATTGGGTACTCCTTTTGCTGCTCAATATTTTAATGTTGAGCCTGATTTAATTACCTGTGCAAAAGGATTAACAAGTGGTACAATTCCAATGGGTGCAGTTTTAGTGAAAAAGGAAATATATGATGCGTATCAAGATGGAGATGCCAAAGCAATTGATTTGTTCCATGGATATACTTACTCTGCGCATCCAATGGCATCAGCAGCTTTAATTGCATCATTGGAGGTCTATACAGACGATGGCTTATTTGAGCAAGCTTCCATAATGTCGTCCTATTGGGAAGATGCGCTACATTCGCTTAAAGGAACCGATCATATTATTGATATTAGGAATTTAGGATTAGTGGCTGGCATAGAAATGGAATCAAGAGAAGGAAAGCCCGGTTCTCGAGGATATGATGTATTTACAGATGGATTTCATAACCATAATTTATTGTTGAGAATAACAGGGGATACACTTGCTTTATCTCCACCGCTTATTGCGAAAAAGGAACATATTGATCAAATAGTGGAAATATTGAAAAACATAATTCCTAAGCATTAGATATTAAAGTATTTCTGGGAAAAGTTTCTTTCTAGAAATTATCATTATATTGAGCATCAAGAAAAAAATGAATCATAAAAACTATATTAACAATCAATGGGTGGATGCGGTGGAAGGTAAAACTTTCGAAGTGGAAAACCCATTTACCCAAGAAATGATTGCACGAGTTCCTTATAGCTCTGCTACAGATGTAGATAATGCAGTTGTAGCTGCAAAAAATGCATGGAAAAGTTGGAAAATATTAGGCTCATTAGACATGAGAGATTTACTGAGGGAAGTGGCTGTTAAAAGTAGAATTAATGATCATGAAATCGCAAAAATCATCTCCCATGAAAGTGGTAAACCACTCATTGAGTGTTTAGATGAAATCGAATGGATTGCTTCAATTTTCGAATATTATTCCGAATTGGGGAGAGATCAACGAGGGCGAGTTGTTGCTCCCGTTACCCCCAAATCTATGAGCGTCGTTGTGAAAGAAGCATATGGTGTTGTGGGGTGCATTGTTCCTTGGAATTACCCACTTCTTCTTATGGCGTGGAAAGTTGCTCCAGCTTTAGCAGCAGGAAATACTGTTGTAGTAAAGCCATCAGAAATCACGCCTCTTTCCATTATACGATGGTTGGAAGTTGCTTGTGATCATTTGCCTAAAGGAATTCTCAATATGATAACAGGGTTTGGTGACGTTGGCGCTTCGTTGGTAGAACATCCAGATACACGCGTTATTGCCTTCACAGGATCTGTCGAAACGGGAAAAAAGATAGCAATGATGGCTGCATCGCAACTTAAAAAAACTAGTTTAGAATTAGGTGGAAATGATCCAATTATTATTTGTGATGATGTGGATATTCAAATTGCAGCAAGAGGAACAGCTTGGGGTGGCCTTTTGAATGGCGGTCAGGTTTGTACATCCTTGGAAAGAGTTTTTGTAATGGAAACCATTGCAAATGATTTTATAGAAGCTGTTGTAGAAGAAGCAAAAAAAGTTCGATTAGGAAATCCAATGGATGGGCAAACTGATATGGGTCCCTTGGTATCAAGGATGCAATTAGAGAAAACAGAAGGAAAAGTTTCTCGAGCAAAATTAGAGGGCGCACGGTTATTATGTGGCGGTGATCGACCAAGTGAGTTTGAAAAAGGTTATTTTTATAATCCAACCGTATTTGATCAAATCACAAGTGAAATGGAAATGATGAATGTTGAAACATTTGGTCCTATTATTCCAATTCAAAAAGTTAAAAATTTAAGAGAAGCCATCGAATTAGCAAATAACTCTCAATATGGATTAGGATGCAGTATTTATACCAATGATTTGGAAAAAGCGATGACGGCTGCTCATGATATAAAAGCAGGGTCATTTTGGATTAATGATCCTTTAACAGATAATGAGGCTGCACCATTTGGTGGAATGAAAATGTCGGGTGGTGGTCGTGAATTGGGGATTGAAGGCTTGGATGAATTTCGAGAGTCCAAACATATATTAATTGATTACAAAATTCGAGAAAAAGATTATTGGTTCCCTTATGATTTAGATCAAGGAAGAAAAACTTAGACTAATAGATGTTAATTTTTTATAACTATTTTTTATCTTTTTTATGCAAAAAAAGATATCTGATGAAATTTACAAATAACAATTAAAATAAAGAGAAAATACGATGAATAAAATTATGTTTCAAAATTATGGTACCCAATCAAACTGGGTGAATGGGAAATATCACCCATCATATTCTAAAAAAACAATTTCGATAATATCACCTTATTTTGGCAAAGAGATTGCAACAATTCCTGAATCTAATTTTGCTGATTTGGATTTTGCCGTTAAAAATGCACAAGCAGCATTTCCGGCATGGTCAGGGTTAAATATTCGAGATAGGGCTGAAGTTATGTTTAATCTTAAATCCATTATAGAAAACAATCTAGATGAAATGGCTGAACTAATTGCTTTAGATAATGGTAAAACCGTTGCAGATGCAAAAGGAAGCATTCTTCGAGGGAAAGAAGTCGTGGAATTTGCCACGTCTTTGCCCAGTATGTTACGCGGGGATTCTTCACCCGTTGGGTCTGGAATAACATGTACTATGACTCAAGAACCTTTGGGTGTAGTGGCAGGAATAACACCTTTCAATTTTCCTGCAATGGTTCCGCTTTGGATGATTCCATTGGCAATCACAACTGGGAATTGTTTTATTTTGAAGCCATCAGAGCAAACACCTTTATCAACTTTTAAATTGGCTGAATACTTAAAAGAAGCTGGTCTCCCAGATGGCGTTTTCAATATTGTGAATGGTGCCCGGGAAGTGGTGGAAGGAATTTGCGATCACCCGGATATTAAGGCCGTGGCTTTTGTAGGATCATCGACAGTGGCAAAAATCGTTTATGCTAGATCCGCAGCAAACGGTAAACGAGCCATCTGCTTGGGTGGGGCAAAAAACCACATGATTGTTGTTCCCGATGCGGATCAAGATTCTACCGCAAAAGGATTACTTGCCAGTTCCATGGGTAGTGCAGGGCAAAGATGCATGGCCGCAAGTGTAGCGGTTGGAGTTGCAAATATTGACCCTATTATTGATCAATTGGTGGAGGAAGCCCGGAATTATAAATTGGGTGTGGATATGGGAACCATCGTGAGTAAAGCTGCTTTAGATCGCATCACTAATTATATTGATGAAGCAGAAAAAATGGGTGCCAAAATTCTAATAGATGGACGAAATGCAACTCCACCTGAAGGCTATGAAAATGGATATTGGCTTGGGGCAACTATTTTAGATCATGTCGAGCCGGATTGGCCAAGTGCTACGGATGAAATATTTGGACCCGTTTTATCAATTATAAGAAAAGATAATTTGGAAGATGCTATGCAGGTGGAAAATGGGAATCAATACGGAAATGCAGCAGCGGTCTTTACCACATCTGGTCAGGTTGCCAAAACCATTTCAGAATCGGCTTCTGCTGGGATGATTGGAATTAATATTGGTGTTCCCGTTCCAAGGGAACCCTACAGCTTTGGAGGGTGGAATGAATCCAAATATGGCCATGGTGATATTACTGGGAAAAGTGGAGTAGATTTTTGGACCAATTTGAAAAAAGTCACTGCCCGATGGCCCGAATCAACCGAAGCGTGGAAAAAGTATTTTTAGGGAGACCGATAAACCGACTATTCTAGGTTAAATCCAAAGTTTAATAAAAATTCAACATCGCTTTTGATTACTGTGCAATAATAGCGTTCACCTGTAGGACAAATACAAGCAGCGCAAACAGCATTATATATCCATTTACTATAGGAGTCGTACATTTTAACCCCGACGGATTTATAGTAATCTGTAAATATTTTTAAGCGACCATCTTCGGTTGATGGATATTCGTCATACTCGTGTGTTTCTAACCAGGTGACATCCCACTCGTTACTTAAACATTGAGTAGGGTCAATAAATACTGATATTTTATCTTGGTTTGGCTCGCAGGATAAAAATATAATAGTCAAATAGAATATTGATAATAATTGTTTTATCACTTTATTTATGAAAAGCTTTTACTGATTGGTCAAATTTGATCCGCAATTAGAACAAAATTTAGAATTATCCGTTTGGTTAGCATCTCCACACACAATACATTCCTTTTTGTTAGATTGTTCGGATGGGAAATTTAATTCACTGGTAATAATGCCAGTGGGAACTGCAATGATGCTATATCCGATAATCATAATGAGTGCAGCGATACTTTGCCCAAGGTTTGTCATGGGAGAAATATCACCATAACCCACAGTGGTGAGGGTTACAATCGCCCAATAGATACTCCGGGGAATACTGGTGAATCCAGCAGCTTCGCCTTCAATGAGATACATGACAGATCCAAGAATAATTACTATATTCATGACAGAAAAAAGAAAAACAAATATTTTTCGGCGACTGGCAAACATAGCTTTCATAAGGTGATCTGCTTCACCCATGAATTGAACCAATTTTAATACTCGAAAAACGCGCAATACTCTTAATACACGAATGACTGTTAATACTTCTGTACCAGGTAAAAATAAACTTAAATAAGTTGGAATGAGTGCTAAAAGATCAATAATACCAAAAAAACTGAATATGTAACTGGTGGGCCGGCGGATACAATAAATTCGTAAAAGATATTCAAGGGTGAATAAGACTGTAAATACCCACTCGGCATCATTAAATATTTCACCATATTTTTGGTTATATTCAGTAACGCTATCTAAAAGAACCATAAGGATACTTAGAAAAATGGTTACAATTAGAACAACGTCAAAAAGTTTGCCACCTCGGGTGTCAGTTCCGAAGATTACAACCTTTATTCTATCTTTAATTGCGCTCATGAATGGAATAATGTAGTCATTTTTTCATTATTTTTTTTATAAAATTATTTTTTTAATTAAACCAAACACCCATCCCGCGTTTTCTTAATTCTTGCCCTAACATTTTTTCAATTTCCTCTGCATCCTTACGAGTTGGGACTGGATTGTATTTTTCAAATAAATCAGGCCGAAGGTTTAATCCGAATTGTTTTGCGTATTTATTAGATTTATATCCTTCCTTGTGTTGTTCAAAACGGATTTCAGGTTTTCTTGATGATTGTCCGACATATACACATCCATTGCCCTTTATGTATTTTGGGTTTTTGGCTCTGAACTTTTTTAGGTCGGCCACAGTTGGGTCGAGTTCAATTACATAGACATAGTAAGATTTCATTCAAAAAACTTAAAAATAATTCACTTTAATAGTTGCGATTAATTTTCATTTAAAGTTATAATTGCTAGCCTCTTTTTGGCGAATTATTTCGAATTGAAAGATGAAAGAAAAAGAGGATGACAAATGAAATAAAGTTGATTTTCAACTTTTCAAAAAGGCTTCGGGTTGGCGCTAGAAGCCTTTTTTCATATATAAAATTAACTTAAATTTCAGTGCTTTTTGAAAATGGGGGCGATCGGTATCGACGGGATATGAGACATGTCGGACTGCACGCGGAGGATGATAGTCACCTCCTTAAATATCTGTCAATACCTATATATGCCGATTACGGCTACATGGCTGCAGCTTAGACTGTAGTTCGTTCCGGGCTGAATGCGTCTGTGGTTTAACCCAAGGAACGTCACTTACATAGGCTAGTCCCGAGAATGCTTGCGGCTTCGGGATGAAATTTAGCAGGCTGGTTCTTCTGGCTTTTTGTCGCTGATATAAAGAAGAATAAGATTCCAATCGGACGACTAAGCATGTAGACGTCTTGCATCACTCTATTTTGGACGGGAGTTCGATTCTCCCCGCCTCCACAATCTCAATATGCAGTTATTGCGTGTATTATGCTTTGATAATGCCTAATACAGATAAAATAAAATATACAATAAAGAAATATTTCATATATCGTACCCTAATATTCGAATTAAAGAAAATTAATATATTATTACAGAACTGGTAGAAACAACAAATTACGAGTTTATCTTAATAGTATGAAGATGAGTAAATTAAGCTATGATAAAACGAATCATACCATTACTATTCTTGTTTGTCTCGGGATATACTCAAACGGGGACTTATGCAAACTTTCAGGTGAACGTTTTTAATAATCCATATCCAGCCAATATGTTTATCCATACCATGGGCGCACAATCGAAATATATGGCAATTATTGATTCTACGCTTAATCCTTCCTGGTTTATTAATAGTGGCGAATTAGGTCTGGACTTTAAAGTTAATCATAATCAGCTTTCTTACTTTAAAAGGATAGATCAATCATGGATTTTATTAAATGAATATATGGTTGAGATAGATACTTTAAAATGTATCGGAGGGTATAATGCAGATTACCATGATATGCAGGTTTTGAGTGATGGTGGGTATTTTCTTCAGGCATATGATTCAATATTGGTAGATATGAGTACGATTGTCACTAATGGGAGTCCGAATGCTACAATTCATTTATTAATTATTCAGGAGTTTGATATTAATCATAATCTAATATTTGAGTGGAATGCATGGAACCATTTAAATATTTCCGATTATACCAATTTAAATTTGACGTCAAATAATATTACTTGGATGCATGGAAATAGTATAGAAGTTGATTTCGATGAAAATATAATTATTTCCAATAGAAGGAGTAGTGAAATCATCAAAATTGATAGAATCACAGGTGAAGTAATTTGGTTTCTTGGAGGTCCAAATAATGAATTTTTATTTTTAAACGATTCACTTAATGGATTTAGAAAACAACATGATGTCAGACGAATTGAGAATGGAAATATTACCCTTTTTGATAATGGGAATACTCATGACACTCCTCTTTCAAGAGCATTAGAGTATGAAATTGACGAAGATGAAAAAGTTGTCAATCTTATTTGGGATTTTGTACAGCCGGATGGATATGTTGCTTTAGCCATGGGAAGTGTTCAGCGTTTACCAAATAATAATACACTTATTAATTGGGGAACATTAAATAATCGTGGTGCAATTATTACTGAAGTTGATTATGAAAAAAACATTGTTCTTGATATTCAATTTTCTCAGGGGAATAAGTGTTATAAAGTAAGAAAAAATACATGGGATTTTGCTACAAATCTCCTTCCGGGCGATACGAATTTGGATAACCAAATTAATATTTATGATTTAAACTACATTGTAGATTATATTTTATTTGATCAATCAGATTCGGACGTTTTTCATTTATTTAGGTTCGATGTTAATCGTGATGGAATAATTAATTCAAGTGATATTGATTTTCTTGCAAACCAGATTCTTGTGAACTGATTAATAGAGTTATATTAAAAACTAGTTTGGAAAAAAACCGTAGGTGTAATCCCAAACATGCTTACATCTGTCATAGAAATTTCGGGTGTATAAGGGTTTATCCGTTTATGGCTAATGTTGTTTCTATTATATAAATTATAAATTGAAAATCCTGCTCGAATATTAATGATGGGTAATGCCCATGATCGAGACACACTAATATCTAGATGATGAATGGGATCAATTCGAGATTTATTTTGTTCGGCTGAAATCACAATTTGATGATTAATAGCATAAATATTTTCGGAATCAGTATAAACTTGTCCTGAAGAATAGATCCAGTTCGCAGTTAATTCCCAAGACCCAATTTGAGTCATCATTACTGATTTAAATTCCTGAGTTTTATCATGATCACTCAAAAAGGGAATACCATCATTTATACCGGGGAAGGTGTATAAGGTTTTGTTTCGTTGATAAGAAAACCATCCTGTAATTCGCCCGTTTTGTTTTCTAAATAATAGTTCTATACCGGTGGACTTTCCATTTCCGTAGTGGAGAAAAAGATTATCGGAATCTTGCCGATGATTTAAAGAAGTTGTTGGACTATAAGCTTCAAGAAATTGAACTAAATCATCCATTGATCTATAATAATATTCTCCAGTAATACTATAATCTTTCAAGTCTATATTTAAACCAAAATGAGTATTTAATGAAGAAATATTTGGAATCATATTAGTTGACAGCACCCACATACCTTGGGTTCCGCGTGTATTTTGATTTCCAATAAGTCGATGAAGGAATTGGTAATGTTTTCCAATAGATGTTTCTAAAGTAATGTTTGAAAATAATTTATTAACCACAGATATTCTAGGCGCAGAATAAAAACCATTTCGCTCAGAAAAATACGATACCCTTAAACCTGATTGAATTTCCCAATTGGGATTAGGAGACCATTTATCTTGTAAATAAAAAGAATGTAAAAACCCATTTTGTTCTTGAGAAGAATTTTTTTCGGTCGATCCATCTGATTTAATGTCAATAAATTTTATTTTATAAAATGTTTCGTCGAAACCAGTTCCGATTTTGTGATTTTTAATTCCGATATATCGATGATGAAATTTTATAGACTTGTCATGAAAATTGTTATTTTCTAAAATAGTTCCAGTTTCCATTTGAGTTTTATTTACTTCAGCGAAATTTTTAGAATCATATGAGCTTGAATAGGTATAGTTAGAGAAAATAATTTGAGTATTTGATTCGAAATTCCAATGGGACGTTAGATTCAAACTCATTCCATTGCTTTTCCACTCAGTAATCCCTTTTGTGTAGGTTGTATCATATCCTAATAAAGTTGAGAAGCCATAAAAATCACGTTCCTCTATAATTGAATCTAATCCAGTAGTTTGTGTTAAAGTAATTCGATGATTGGGCGAAGCGATTAATGATATATGATTTGTCATATCTACATAAGAAAATCGGGGAGTATAGAATGATTTTTGTGATGGATTGTCAGCGCTTTCTCCAATAAGATTAAAATTATCATCTCCTGTAACAAAGTCTTGGATGGATTTATGAAGTTTTGTTTGATAGTTAATTGCGGTAGAACTTCTTAAGTTGAAAATCCAACTTCCTCTGTTAAAAAGAGGTAACTCACCCGAAATTCCCTGGCTCATAAGGTTTCCATAAATTGACCCATGCGGTTTAAGAGTGTTCCCATATCGACTTGTAAGTTCAATTACGCTAGATATTCGCCCACCATATTGTGCTGGAAAACCACCTTTATAAACTTGGATATCTTTGATTGCGTTTGCATTAATCCCACTTATAAACCCAAATAAATGTTCTGTGTGATAAAGAGGCATTCCATCGAGAAGGATCAGGTTTTGATCTGGTGTCCCTCCGCGAATATATAATCCCGATGACCCACCCAAGCCTAGTTGGATACCAGGTAGCAATTGTAATGCTCTAAAAATATCAATTTCACCTAAATTAGGTAATGTAGAAATATGTCGAGGGGAAAAGGAAATTTGTCCGGGAGAATTTGATCGATCCATAAATTCTCGAGTAACACCAGTTATTGAAACGGTTTCTGTCGAAAGTACCTTTGGCGAAATAAATATTTCTTGAAATATTGATTCATTCTTTGGGAATAGAAGCGGACGTTTTTCAGTTTCATATCCAATATAAGAAATGGTAAGCGTACAAACTCGAGTTGAAATATTCGTGATTGAAAATGTACCATCATTCCTAGAAATATCACCAATCATTAATTTAGGTATGAATACATTTGCAAATGGAACGGGCTCACCTGTCTCTTTATCCATTATTCTGCCTGTTGTAAAAAAACGAAACGGTGAGACAGAATTAAAAATAGTAAACTGGTTTCCTGTTTGTTTCCAATCCAAATCTGAAGTTGTTAAAATCGAAACTATAGCTTCTAACTGTGTACAGGAACTACATTCTGCTGATATGATGGGATTTGAAATGTTATCAGTGAAAACAATAGACACACCATGATGATTGATTAATTCTTTAAGTGCAGATTTTAGATGAATCTGGTTAAAGTTGAAATCTATTAAATCTGGAATTGTAGCAGAAAAAGCAGGACTTGAATATAAAAGTCCTGCTAATAAAAATTTATAGAGGGGAAATTGTTTAGTTAATCGTACAAATGTCACCATCAAATTTAAACTCATGTTGAGTCAAAAATGAAATAGTGCTCAATACTGTATTTAAATCTTGTGTATCAATAACACCGGTGACAGAAAGGTCAAATAAATCGGGATTTGTAAATTTAAAGATAATCCCAAAAGTCCGCTCAATCTCTCCACAAACAACGGATAAAGGCGTTTTGTTGAAAACGAGTTTTTTATTCATCCAGTCTGGATAGTTCCTATAGGACACTTTTTGTAAACTAGTTTTATCGAATTCTGAATCAATATTAAGCATTTGTCCTTTAGTGAGAGTGACAGATTCAGTATCATTGGAAACAGTTACAACGCCTGAATTAACGCCAACTTCAAATCCATCTTTTCTCGCACGAACATTAAATGTAGTTCCTAGTACAGTAACTTTGCCCCGATTTGTATGAATTGTAAATGGGATGTTCCCTTTTTGAACATCAAAATACGCTTCACCCACGAGTGTGAGTGATCGATGAATTGAATTAAAATCTTTTTTATATTTTATTTGGCTACCAGCATTTAAGGTGACCTTTGAGCCATCTGGTAAATCCATCGTATGGAAATCAGTTGCTTCAGTTACAACAGTATTTGTCGTTATGGAATCATATGCAATCGGGAGTGCAATAATTAATGCTAGCCCAAATGCGATAGCATAAGAAAGTTTTGGTTTTAAAATAGTCCAAATGGTATGATTAACAGGAGAATTCTTTTCTTGCTCAAGTTTAATATCCATATCAGATATATCTATTTGCTGAGATAAGCGCATCCATGCTTCATCTTTATTAGGTGTAGGTGGCAGGTCAATCTGAGCACTGCGTTCCCAAATAAGTTTTTCTATAGTGTCTAATTTCTTCATTATTTAATTTTCTGTGTATTCAAGTCAAGTTTGTCACTGTATTAAAAGAACGTCAAATCTCACCAAAATACTCACAAATAATTTTTTAAATTTTTCTTTAAAACCTTGAGTGCTCGATAAATTTGATTCTCAACTGTTCTAACACTTAAGTCCAATAATTCAGCGATTTCAGGATTCGTTTTACCTTCTATACGGCTTAGGATAAAAATACTCCTACACTTATCGGGCAATTGATCATTCACAATACTTTGAATTTCTTCTTGAAGTATATTTGCTTGGTTTATTAATTCGGGGTCATCGAAATGGGATTTTCCATATTCAGGAATTAATTCTTCATGTCTGTATCGAACTTCCATATGACGAAAATGGTCATAACATAAATTTGTGCTGATTCGAGCAATTAGTGAAAAAAATGATTTATTGGGTTGGAGATTTTTACGGGTTTTCCAAATACGGAGAAATGTTTCTTGAGTGATATCATCGGCAAGATCTGCATCTTTTATACGGTAAATAACAAACCGATATAATGTATCATAAAAATTAGAAAAAAGTTGTTGGAACGCACTTTTGTCCGAATTTTTAACCTGTTGTAGAAGAAGTTGTTCCTGTTCTCTCATAGTAAAAAGGGTATGAATTTAACGGGACTTCCTTGTGATAAATAGGATTTGTTGTTATATAACCTCATTAATTCATCAGCCACGAAGGTCGCCAAGTTTCACGAAGAAAAAAGATAAAATGTTGACAAAAATAAAATTACAAAGTATGGATACATCATTCATTGTATCTCCTTTGTTATCAGTCTTTTGTGTTTTTTGTGTGCTTG
>JABIHN010000097.1 GCA_018649625.1 Fidelibacterota bacterium
CATTTGGACTTCATCTTTCATATCTCGAAGCGTAATTATTGCTTTTTTGACTGGTTTTCCAGCAGGATTATGTACTGTTCCTGTTATAGTCACTGAGTCAGGAAAAAGAGATGTTACCATCATTAATATTAATGAAATTCTGTAAATCATGTATTGGAATCGGTTGTGTTGTGTTTAATCATTTGCATTTAATAACCGAGCTCTATGTTTAAGGTAATGTGTATAATACTCTATTTGGATTTGATGAAAAAAGTAAAGGACTCTGTGGCATTTCTTTATACAGTTTTCCTGTACTATCCTGTACATTTTTACGAATATACTCATGAAGTTCTGCAATCGTTACTTTTTTGTCACCATTGTCTGCTTCACCACGTAATCCGCGAAGAAGATAATAAGTAAACATCCCATTATTATATCCCGGTTGATCATACGTAATTTGATTTATATCAGAAGCATAAAATGCAGTTATAGATTTTGGTGGCATAATTTCTTTTGGCAAAACAACAATTGATTCTTCCGATTTATCTTTTTTCTTTTTCTTTTTCTTCTTCTTCTTTTTCCCTTCTTCTTCTGTTGGCTTACTAACAAGAGTTTGAGTGAAGGCTGAATTATTAAAATCTATATCCATAAAAAGAGTTATCTGGTCAACCTCTTTGATATTTTGAAGATCAAGTAGGTTTTGATATAATTCTTTAACTGAATAGAAAGAATATTCGTTCGTTGTATCCGCATCAAATGGTATTAATACTTTCTCATTCTTGAATGTAGTCCCTTCTCCAGAATAATATAAAATAAGGTCAATGGATTTGTTACCAGTATAATCCAAACTTGATTCAATTTTCTTTCTAATATAGCCTAAATCGGGATCAAATATTGCTTGAAAATCTCTTATAGAAACGCCATCATTAAAGAACCAATATTGACTTGGAATAATTTCATGGTCTTCTAATCCAAAAAGATCGTGAAAATATTCTCGAACCATTGTTGTGTTTCCATCTGTGGACGCTTTCCCAAATATATCGGGATTCCAAAATTCAGGATTACCTAACACGATACCAATTGTCCCATTTTCAGTAAATGCTGTAGGAATCCCTGATGTTAATTCCAATTCAATCCCAGCTTCACCCACTAAAAGTTTTTTAGGATAAGGTGTTTCCACCAAAATAAGCTCATCAGCACCCTTATAATCTTTAAATGTTTCCAAATGAATTGGAAACGTTGTACGAGTTTCGAAATAATCATATACATCAAGATAAACAGTAAACTTATCTTCTCGACTGAATATTTCGAAACTAAAATCTAATACTTCATGAGCATTCACAAATCCAAATTGATGTAATTCATCTTCATCCTGACCTATGAAAGTGCTATCTCTACGAAACCGTACACTAGCAGTATCTGATTTGCCTTCCGAAAGATTTTGAATGCGAACGGACATCGTTACAGTTTCATTCTTTGGAATATAATGTTGTCCCCATTCGCTATCTATTGCAAAATCAGTCACAACTAAATTAGGAGAAAGTACCTTCAATGTTGTAAATGTAATCGGTTCTGGCTCAAGATCTAACCCAGTATATTCACCAATTCTAATATTAAAATTTCGTTCACCTGATTCAATTTTAAGTTTTGCATAAATGGAGAAATGAATCGTTAAAGTATCACCAATATCAAGCTTAGGAATCATTGTTACGGGGTCAATCTTTAATGAAGGTGTAGCCGCACCATCCAATGGTTCTAGCCAAGGTTTCAATTCTCTAGCAGGACTCCGTCCATCATTAACAATTTTTGCAATAATCCATCCGTGCTCTCTTCCATCTAAAATATTATTACCGGAAGCTTCCACAAAACGTTTTTCAATTAAAGTAATGTGAGGCGGTGGTAATACCCAACCACATTGAATATCAGACAAGGGACCTTCGTCACCATCAGCATCTACAGACGAAACTTTATAACAATATTCAGTATCAAAAATTAAATCTTTATGCTCATAAAAGTTTTGTTTTGTCTTGGTGTGAAAAGTTTTATCTCCTGATTCTTTATTCACTGTATAGATATTATAGAAATTTGCACCAATCATTTTTTTCCAATCAAACATGACCCGTTTTACGTCACCTGTAATTAAAAGATCTGTAGGAGATTTAACGAGTACTTTATGGCATTCTTCATTGGATTTAAGACTTTCAGTTCCATAATGATCAATTACACCAATTGTATAACAATAAAACCGTCCAGCTGGAATTACATCCTGATAAGTAGTGTCTTTAGTTTCATCTAATAATTCACCATCTCGGTATATACGATAACGATGCTCAGCAATTAAATTTGATTTTTTCCAAAATAATGTAATTTTTTCCAAATCAGACTCACCAATTAATTCTGTTGGTAATACCTCTTCGTGGGTTAAAATATTGAATTTAATTCTAGGGCTTTCAGTTTCGTCTTGATCTATGCTCGCAATTTCATAAAGATATTCTGTATTATAGCTCAAACTTTTATCTAAATATTCACTACCGTCGGGAGTTGAATGAACTAATTCTCCATCTCGAAATAAACGATACCCCGAAACCCCGAGAATAGATGTCCAACTTAAAAATACTTCATTTCTTATAACTTCTCCACCAAAATTGCCAGGTGGTGCAAAATATCCCCGGCCACATTTAATTTCGCCTTCAGGTCCAACAGTTTTAAATGAATCTTCAGCGGTTACAGAGTAACAATATTCCACGCCTGATTTGACATTATCAATAAATACGGTATCTGGCGTATCAGCTATATTACTTCCATTTCTGAATATTTTATAACTAGTTGCAGTTGATAAGGAGGGCCAATTCAATGATACAGCATTAATCATTTGAGTTAATTTAAATTCCGGTTCAATAAGCTCAATATGTGTTGAAACTTGGAGTTTTGGGGAATTAACACCTTCAATATTATCTTTATCAATGGAATTTATTTCATACTGGTAGGTTGTCTCATATTTCGTATCAGAATCTTCATAAATCGTTTCAGACTGTTTTGAGAGTAATTTCCCATCTCTATATAATGCATAGGAATCTACTCCTGCAATTGCTTGCCAACTTAACGTAATAACACGGCCACTTCCATCTTTTGTATATCCACCTGTCAAGATCAACGGCGTCATCGCTGGATGAGTAAATGACGATTTTTCGATAACGATATTGGACTTCGGTCCTTCTAAATCATAAACATCTATTGTTCTTACATCATACGTTGTGGGAATACCGGGTGCCACATTCGGATCTAGAAATGATGTTTCTCCTACAACAGTAGATAAAAGACGATTATTTTTATAAACGGCATAAGCCTTTACTTGAGGAAAATCATCCCATTCTGCAGTAAGCTGTCCCACACCTCTAACAACTTTAAGAGTTGGAACTAACCCTTCAGTAGATAATCTAATTTTCAACCCTTTCAAATCTTTATTATTTACATTTATTCTTTCACCACCATTCCCACTACCATCGCCATAGGCTTTAACAGTGTATTCTCCTGTAACAATCTCTTTCTCAAATCTAAATTGTCCGTTTCGTGTGATTGAATATTCATCCTTCATTTTTCCATCTTTTGTATATAGGAAAACTTTTGCTTCATCAATGTCTTTAGAATTACCACTTTCGGCAATAAGTGTACCTTCAATTACAAATACAGGTGGTACTTTAACCGTTATTTTATTTGATTCTGGCCCTTCCACTCCTTCATCCGTTAAAGATGATAGGTGATATTCGTAATCACGATTCCACTTTATTACACCATCAGTATATTTATCTTTAGCAGTATTTGATAATAATTTACCATCTCTATAAATATTATAAGATGATGCACCTGGAACTTTTGACCATTTAATCAAATTTTTACTTAATTGATTATTTCCTTGTATTGAATCAGGCGGAGAATAAACGCTTTTATCACAAGCAGCATCTGATTTTACTCCTTCTGATCCGTATTTATCTTGAGCGGATACTGCAAAACAATTATCTTCACCTGGTTCAGTTGATATTGACGCTAATAACGTTTTAGATGAGTCAACTAAAGCACCATTTAAATAAATACGATATTGTATTGCCCCAGGAACTTCTTCCCATGTTAGGTCAACTTGGCTGGTTCCACTTTCGGCTTTTAATTTTTCAGGTTTTAGCATTTCTTGATGAGTGGTTGCAAATTCAGGAAGAGAACGATCTCCTGCATCACCTTGATGATCTAATGCCGCAATCGTATAAGAGAATTCTGTGCCATATTTTAATTTAAAATCTGTAAATGTGTTTTCAGATGTAGTGTTTATCATTTCACTATCACGATAAACTTTATAAGCAGATACACTTTCTATAGAATCCCAATCAAGCTTTACAATATTTTTTCTAACAACAGTTTTCACACCAATCGGAGCAGGTAATAAGGCTTTACCATATTCAGTTAAAGACCGTTTCCCAGTGGATTCATCGCCCATAACTGCAACAACATTATATCCGTATGTTTTACCTGAGAGAATTTTATCAATAAAAATTGTTTCAGCGACTTTACCAACTTCATCATTATCTCGATAAATAATATATTCAACAGCTCCAACAGTTTTTCGCCAATTAATTTCGACACTTTCAACTTTATATTTTAAATTTATTTGAGGTTGATCATCAGAAGAAGATAATTGGGGTTCAAATCCAATTTTATTTGCACCACTGATTGTAATATTTTCAGATCCTGTATAACCATTATCTCCATAGAGATTTAAAGTATAATTACCATCTGGAATATCCTTAAACTTAAATTTTCCATTCTTAGGAGTTGTAATATCAACAATCTTCTTTTTATCTATATCATAGATTACAATTCTGACAGGACCTATCTTTTTTCCTGCTTCATTGAAAGTTCTACCCGAAAAAGTATAACCCTGAGCATAGATACTCGATAAGAAAATTATTCCAGTCAATACACTCGTTAGTAAAAACTGTGAAATATTCATTATAATTTTTGTCATTTTACCTCAATTTTTTCAATGTCAATATAAGAATGAAATACCTTATCGACAATCAACCGAAAAATTAGATATTAAGAGAAGAATAGTAAACATCTTTATCCAATTTCATTTTCGGGAATTAATGATGCAAATTCCTGCCAAAATCTAACAGATTCCGCCCATTCTTCAGAAGAATAAAATGCCTTAGTTCCTCCTTCTAACTCTAACTGATTGCGCATCATGGTTATAGGTCCCATTGG
>JABIHN010000014.1 GCA_018649625.1 Fidelibacterota bacterium
CCAATAACCCTTGTAGGTGTAGGATGTGTTTGGGTTCAGTCCCGTGTCTTTTAAAAGTGTGTCCGATTGAAGTGAAAGCGTTTGAACGGTGGAATCATCTCTTGTGAGTTCAAAGGTAAACTGGGCAAGAGAATCTTCCGGGCTTATGTTTAGGTTTACGGTGGTCACACCAGCAGAATGGAGAGACAGGGTAAAATTGGTATTTTGCTCATCTTCAAATAAGAAACACGATGAGAAAAACAAAATGCAAATATATATTATTTTCATTTTGTTTTTGGTTTTTTATAAATTATTGAATACTATCATATTTTTCCCCCAAGGGAAAGCTCTTAAGTAAAGTGTAAACAGCTCCAGTTGGTAACAATTCGCTACTGAAATAATGAATTCGATCTACATGTAAATTTATAGGATCGTAAGATGAATTTAAAAATGATTCCACATTCGGGGTATGTTTTTGTGGGTACTTTATTCTAGCCAACGTAATGTGGGGCGAAAAAGCTTGAGATGATTTAGGAAATCCCAAACTATCTAACTTAGTCTCAATAGAGTCTGTCAATTTTGTTAATGGGTTTAAGTCTCCGTCTACGCCCATCCACAATACACGAGGTCTCGTTTCAATAGGAAAACATCCTGTATTTTTAATCGTTAAATCAAATGGTTTTAAAGACGGTGTAATTCCATTAACTATTTTAATTACATCTTCAATTGTTGATTCTGGGGTATGCCCTAAAAATTTTAATGTTAAATGAAGTTGAGCATTTTTAACCCAACTAATTTCACTATCAACATTGTCTAGTGTAGAATACAGCATACTTTTCTTGGATCCAACATCACGAGGAACTGGGATTGCTAGAAAAGTTCGTAATAATTTTTCAGTCATTTAATAAGGAGAGTCTTAACCAATTAAGTGCTGCCTGACTGGTGCGTAGTTTATTTCTTTTCCGATGGTTTCCGAATAGAAACTTTTTAACATTCACACCCTTTTGAGTTGCCAAGCCTATATAGACAAGCCCAACAGGTTTTTCGATAGATCCACCTGTGGGACCAGCAATACCTGTTACAGAAATTCCATAATCGGTATTAAATTTATTTTTCACATTTACAGCCAAAATTTCTGCTGTTTCAGAACTTACAGCTCCATGAACATTAATAATTTTCGCTGGAACACCTAACAAGTTAATTTTAGCTTCATTGCTATAAACAACTAATCCGCCTTTATACAGTCTAGAACTTCCTGATATATCAGTTAATCGATGTCCAATTAATCCACCAGTGCATGATTCTGCTGTGGCTACAGTTTTATCTTTTTCTAATCCTAATTTTACAATTACTTTTTCAAATGTGATTTTTCCTTCGCCATAAATTGAATGATTTAATATTTTATATATTTCATTTGCAAGAGAATCTACTGGATCAGATTCCAAATTAGAAATACGAATATCAACTCCAAAAAGCGATGGATAATATCCAAGTTTACAACCATGATTTATTTGAGTCGCACTTGATATTTTTTCAATAAGAGCTGATTCCGGGATTCCAGTCGTTCGAAGAGTTCGAATACATTTGGGCTTTATACCTGTTTCTATTATTGATGGAATGATAGATTTTTCCATCATTTTTTTCATCTCAGATGGTACACCGGGAAGAGAGATTATGATTGTTTCTTCGTAGTTGAATTTATAACCTCGTGCAGACCCAATCTCATTTGGAATAATTTCACCTTTAATTGGCACCAAAGCTTGGCTTCTATTCGACTCTGGAATTGATTTACCATACCGTTCAAATCTTACTGAAAGTTCATGCCAATATTCTTCATCAAAAGTTGAATCCGTCCCTACAAAATCAAATAAGATTTGACGCGTAATATCATCTTCTGTTGGGCCAAGTCCACCCGTAATGATAATATAGTTTGGCGATAATACGCAAAACTGAGATAGTGCGCTTATAATGGATACTTGTTCATCCCGAACTGTATTTTGTTGAATAATTGAACACCCAACATCTGTTAATTGTTGTCCAATCCACTGAGAATTAGTATTTAGAGTATCACCGGACAGAATCTCATCCCCGATTGACAAAAGCGCAATTTTCATAAAAAATAAATCAAACTTTGAATAACCCACAATGCAAAAATTCCAGCAAGAACGTCATCCAACATAACACCAAGTGGTGAGTGTAAATCATCAATTAATTGAATCGGACCAGGTTTTAAAATATCAAAAAATCGAAATAGGAAAAATGCAACCGTTCCCCAAATAACACTGTGAGGAACTAAAAATAGGGCAATCCACATGCCAACCCATTCATCAATTACCACCGCTTTAGGATCTGTATCATCCCATGCTTCAACTAATATTTCTGATACAACAACACCCACAAAAAAAATTCCAGCATTCAACAGAAGAAAAAAAGAATCATTCATGAATGGTTTCACAACATACCATGTTATGAGTGCAACTAAACTGCCCCAGGTTCCAGGTGCAATTGGCAAACGACCTGCATAAGCAACCGTTCCTATAAATTCTGCAACTTTAACCTTAGATCGATTCATTCATTTTCCAAAAAATTTTGGATAGTAGTCCGATTAGAATACAGATAAATAACCCCAGTAATGACTGTAAAAATTGTGACCATTAATGTGAGATTATAAACTAGATGATATTCTTTTACTATGTCCAACATGGGTATTGCCCATGCCAGCGAAAGGGCTTTTAATCCCAAAATAATTAATGTAAAACTAATAGTGATCATTTGAATTGCAGTTTTAGCTTTTGCAATATTAGATGTAACCATGGATAATCCTTTACGCTCCATGGCCATTCTAAGTCCCGTAACAAATAAATCTCTAAAAAGTATTAACCCTACCATCCAAAATTCAATAATACCCATAAGAGCAAAAGAAATGAATGCAGAAGAAACCAAAATTTTGTCAGCTAATGGATCTAAAAATTTTCCTTCCGGAGTTACTTGATCATACTTCCTTGCATAATATCCATCATACGCATCTGTTATACTTGCTACTATAAAGATCGCCAATGCAACTGGGTGCCCCATTGTATTTTCCCAAAATAGACACAGAATAAAGACAGGCGTCAATAAGATACGAAAAATTGTAAGAATATTCGGTAGTGTTAAAGTGATGTTCTTCCCTCCAAGGCACGAATTAATGTTGCTTCATCTGTATATTCCAAATTCCCGCCCACAGGCAGACCACGAGCCAATCGTGTTACTTTAATATTTTTTTCACCCAAAATTTTCGCAAGATATAAAGCTGTAGTTTCACCTTCTACACTAGGATTAGTTGCAATAACCAATTCCATTCCGCTTTTCATTCTAGTAATAAGTTTATCAAAATTTAACTCGTCAGGTCCAATACCATCTAATGGAGATAATGCTCCGCCTAATACGTGATACTTTCCACTAAAACTGTTAGTCTTTTCAAACGCGTAAATATCCGGTGCGCTTTCTACAACACATAATAAAGAATCATTCCTTTTATTATCGGTACATATAAAACAGGGGTCATCTTCTGTAATACCACAACAGATGGAACATTCCTGAACTTTTTCCTTCATATCTATCATGGCATCTGAGAGACGATGAGCTGTGTCTTTCTCTGATTTTAATAGATGAAATGCTAATCGTTGTGCAGTTTTACGACCAATACCAGGAAGCCGAGAAAACTCTTCAATCAATCGATGGGTACTATCTGGCAAAGATTGCAATATTACATCCCTGGAATTTTAAGTCCACCCATCATGCCACCTGTCACAGAATTCATTTTTTCCTGTGAATCATTTTGAGCTTTCGATAAAGCCTTATTTAAGGCTGAAATTATTAAATCTTCCAACATTTCTTTTTCTTCTTCCAAAGCTTCGGGGTCGATATCAATTTCTAACACTTCCTGTTTACCATTAACTTTGACAGAAACCAATCCACCACCGGATTCAGCATCTATAATCATATCAGATAATTGACTCTGTACTTCTTCAATTTGTTTTTGCATTTGTTGAGCTTGCTTCAACATTTTAGACATATTTCCTTTAAACATTATTTCTCCTAACGTAAGATTTCTCCATCGAAAACTTCGACGATTTTATTAAATATATTTTGATCATTTGAATTGGGTTGTGATTTCACAACTTTATCAGTTTTTTGTTTATTCGAACTATCTGGAGCACCATTTACAATAAGCACTTTAATTTGGGTTCCAATTTCTTCTTCAATTACTTTTTCAACCGTGGGGATTCCACGTTCAATCATTTTTACATTAAATCCACTTTTCCCAATTGATTTAAGTGTCAAATTATTGCCATTTAATTCTGTTGGGTTACACTCTTCTATTATTGCACCAACTGAAGGTCTATTTAGATGAATCTTCTCCATAATAGTAGGCCAAGTTTTGATGAGTAATTCGATTGAAAGATCTTGAGTTTCTTCACCATCCGTTTGTGATTTGTCCTCTGTTGGTTCATCTAAAGATTCAATCGTTTTTATTTCTTGAACGTCTGGTTTTGACTTTTTTTCTAAAACGGGCGTTTCTTCTTTTAAAGACACTACAGGTTCTTGAACCGCAGGAATCTCCTTTGGCTTTTCTTTTTCAGGTGGAATATAAGCCTTTTCAATTTTAGGCTTTGATGGAGATGGAGTTTTATGTGCTTGATGAGATTTATAAGTTGGTTGCGCCTTAATTTTTGGTGCTGAAGCATCTCCAGCAAGCAATTGGTCAATGTATATTGATTGATCCATTTCTAACAACTTTAAAGCCGTCATTTCCAATAATAAATATGGGTTTTCAGCTCTACGAATTGTAGAAGCAACATCCGAAAGAACTTGGCTTAAACGTAATAAATCTCTTCTATCCCATAATTTGCTTTCAGACACATATTTTTGCTTGTGCTCTGGATTCATTTCAAGAAGCGATGCTCTGTCTGAGATTCCAGCATAAATAAGATTTCGAATGTGCTCTCCCATTCCAACCATAACTTCAGGAGCCGGTATTCCAAATCCAGAAAAGGTAGATAATAGATTTACCATTTCGGTTGAATCTTTTTCACGAATACATCTAGTAAATTCAAAAAATAATTCATCTGTAATTAATCCGAGAGCTTTGATGACTCCTTCATATTTTATTTCTTTTCCACAAAAGGAAATAGATTGATCTAATAGACTTAGGCCATCTCTCATACTCCCATCTGCTTTTCTTGAGATTGCACTAATAGACTCAGCGTCGTATGAGATATCTTCCTCTTTTAAAATCAATTCGAGTCGATCTGCTATAACTTGTAATGATATTCGATTAAAATCGAATCGTTGGCACCTTGAAATGATAGTAGCAGGTACTTTATGAATATCTGTTGTAGCGAAAATAAATTTACCGTGAGGCGGTGGCTCCTCTAATGTCCGAAGTAATGCATTAAAAGCTTGATTGGTAAGCATATGAACTTCATCAATAATAATAACTTTATAGGCTCCATTCATTGGAGCAAATTTGATTTGCTCACGCAAGTTACGAATTTCTTCTATACCTCGATTGGATGCTCCATCAATTTCTAAGACATCTAATGAACGACCTTCAGCAATTTCTAGAGATACGTCAGATGTTGGATCAAATGTAGCAGAAGGTCCACCCTTAGCATTCAGCGCCATGGCTAAAATACGAGCTGTAGTTGTTTTTCCTACACCACGAGGCCCCGTAAATATATACCCTTGTGCAATTCGATCTTGATCGAATGCATTTATCAATGTTTGAGTTATATGGTCTTGTCCTACAACATCCTTAAAGGATTGCGGGCGCCATTTGAGTGATAATACTTTGTATGCCATATTTTTTTTTAGGCCGTGCACCGGCGTTTGACGATTCTGTTTTCCATCAAGTCAAAATCAACCAACTCCATTTCGGGATTCTGTCGGCACATGGATATCAAACTTACCGCTGCTCCCTTCCGGGCCTGACGGGATTCAGTCGCTATCCATTGCAACAGTTCGAAATATCAATATCGTTTAATTTCTTCCAAATAGAGCAGTAATTGCCTCGCGTCGGCATCGATCTTGCTATAGCGGGTTGCAAGTTACAGGGCACCGCTAATTCCCCATCTAGCACGGCCAGAAAGTTGATTTTTCAATTAATTATTGACCCTAAATTTACAATGATAGTTTGAGACTGAAGTCATGAATCAATAGATTACTACAATTTTTATTTCTGCGATTTCAAACCAATCCCAAAAGTTTGATTGATCCAGTTTTAAGACGCCATCTTTAAAATTAAATCGCAACCTTTTTCGATAAAGTGATTCTGTAAACCATTCAGAATTATCCCTTTTATAATAGATTGCAACAAAAGGCGGACTATCTTCAATTAGGTCTGGAATTAATAGTGTACAGATGGATTCGTCAAACTCTCCTTCCGACGTAATGAAGTCAAGTTTTGTAAAACTATAAACTTTTTTCTTTAACGGTAAAAACTCCTGAACATTTTTTTCATGTTCCTGTCCAGCGATATGATTGGTGGACAGAAATAATATGAACCAAATTAATAAAAGGGAGCGATTTCTCACGCCCAAATTTGCGCTTACTTTTTCTTCCGCCCAAAGAATCCTTTTTTCTTCTTCGGTTTTTCTTCTTTTGCTTTAGGTTCTTCTTTTTTGCTTTCGCTTTCCAAACCTTCAATTCGTTTTTCGTAATCACTCATTTCTTCATTTCCTCGAGAATCATCCACTACTTCTTCGGTATCATTACTCTCTGATTCTACGTCTGGATTATCCCAAATTTGTTTGAGCTTTTCATGTCGTTTTTCTGAGTTATTTTTTAAACTGCTCAACATTTCATCAACTTCTTCATGAAAATCAGCAATAGTTTGTTCTAGCCTTCTAATTAATTCTTCTTGAAGTGGGCCTCCAAATCCTTCTCCCACTTGTTCCATGAGATTACCAAATTGGTCCATCAAGTATTCTTTTTGTGGATCAACTGCAGGTGCAGCCTCTTCAACAGGTGCGTTAGGTTTTTTTGCCATGTGGCCTCCGTGTATTATTTAACATTTTTCTTCTTATATTCAGCTTCCGATAAAATAATCGTCTCTGAAGGTGTCATTAATGTACTGACAGCATCGAATAATTCACTACTAAAAATCAGTCCAATTACAATGCCAAATAATTGAGTATAACCCTTCAAATCATTTCGTGGAATTCCATTCTCATTATAAATAGTTGATCGTTGAGAATTATAGATCCTTGCTAAAGTCAAACCTGTTAAACCTGTAAAGGTGTAAATATAAGGTCTCAATTTATTAAGGTCCTTAATTTCAGATCGATAAGAGAGTTGATCTAAATTATCTAAATGAATTTTTTCTATGTCGGTTGATGTTTGAATGTGAAGCATATTATCTTCAACAAGAATTAGTGTTCCTTTTAATTTCTTTTGGCCTGAATGTAATAACTCAACGTATTGGGGTTTTGGTATTTCATTTACAATTTTTTCTGCCCTTAAAAAATCCAGGCCTTTATACATAGCAATTTTTTCTTTTTCAGTCAATTTCGGTTGAGAATCAACATGCTCCTTTAGCTTTTCAAACTCCTTTAATGAAATATATCGCTTCATTCTTTTACTTTTTCCACGAATCTTTTTTACAATTGTAACTCGAAACTTACTTTCATTTACCTTAGATATTTGGGCATTAAAAAGGCCTTTTTCATCAGGGAATATTTTGTAATATCGATTTTCATGTCGGTCAATTAAAGAGCCGACATTTTGACTCAACACTACAATTTCTGTTTGAGCATAAACAACGCCCAATAGAATGATCGAAAGAAAATATTTTTTAGCGAATGAATATTTTATCAAAAATCGAATGTTGTTTCAATGGTCGTTTGTTTAATGGGTTCCATGGTACCCGTACCATTATCTCTATAAAATTGACGAAAATCCCATATGAGATTTACACCCTTACTCAACTCGTAACCCACGCGATATCCCATTATTGTATTCTCGGTTGGGTTTTCAAAGTCAAATGGATTTGCGTCATTATTTCGCTGATAATATGCCATGGCTGTACTTATTTTTGGAATATTTTCCGCATTTAAATTAACAAAAGCGCTGAAACTTTGAATTGTATCAGATTCAGCCACCATATTTGCATATGAAGCTGAGAATGATGCCAAATTAAATAAGTTCAATGATGCCGAACCAAATACACCTGAAGATTTAAAATCGTTGCTACTTTCATCAAAAGTAAACATATCTTTTGTTTTGATAATTGTAACCGAGTCTCCTACTGTTTGCGTTACTACACGAGTTAAATCATAGGATTGATCAAAGAAGTTTGGTACAAAAGAACCGTTCACAATACGGTATTCAATCGTTAGATCTAAGATACTAAAAAATGATGCACGCAATCCTGGTACCGTGATACCCGTTCCAGACCTTTCTAAACGAGTAAACAAAGAATCGCTTGATGTCGTACTAGGAAAACTTAGAGTATTGAATTCGGAATATATTCCCAAGCTAAATAATTTCCCCGTAAAAATAGGGTATCCAATATCAAAAGTATATCCTAAAGCTGAAGCTTTATTATCATTGATACTAAATGGTGTCGCTTTTAATTGGATATCACTATCATTCTCATTAGCATCAATAATATTATCACCATCAGCATCAATATCTATTAATGAATCAGGGACATCTACTCCATGTCCTGGATCAGCCCATCCATCTCCATCAGTATCATTCCAAAATGTTGGGTTATCTGGGAAATCATCAAATATATCAGGATAAGAATCTTCATCTGAGTCCTTTAAACCTGAAAACATATTTAAGTCAGATACTACATTCATTCCAATTGTTAATGGGAATTTCTCTGAGACGGTATAAGCAGCACGAAGGCCAGTTAAGGTTCCACCTCGTGAAAAATCTTTCAGATTAGAGAAAAAGACTTCTCCGTCCACAGGACCAATATTAAACCCAGTATTCAACCCAATCCGTCGAACGGACGGAAATTCCATCATATTGGAATAACCATTCATGAGACCACCATATCCTAAAGTCATTCCTTCAATGTTACCATATTTAAACCAAATTGGATCTGTTTTTTGCCCATATTTAATGTATAAAATTTTATCCAACAATTTTGATGGATCATCGGCAATATCCCAATCTTCGGTTCTTATATTTCCTTCAAAATCAAGATATAGAACTAAATCTAACCCGAAACCAATTTTACCGATATTGATTTCAGGTCGAAGAGCCAACTGATTATATAAAACACCATCAATTGTTACAGACCCTATTCCCATTCCCATGCCAAATGGTTTTGAAGGCGCAGAACTACCACTTTCGTCAGGTACTTCAGGTGATTCTTCTAGTTCCGATAAATCTTCTGATTGATCATTCACTTCTGTTTCTTCAATTTCTTCTTGTAATTCAGGGGTTTCTTCCGGTTCGGGGCGTTCTTGTTCTATTGTTCTTTCTTCGGTCGAATTTTCTTGAGTTTCAGTCTGTTCTTCAGTTTCTTCGGGTTCAGGTTCTTGGAACTCTTCAACTTCAGGATCTTCCGGATATTCTCCAGGAGCTGCTGGAGCTTGAATCAAATTCCCAGCCGAATTACTAATTGCTTTCTGCCCTGGCCCGACTGAAACAGTTTCACCACTAACCATATTTAATACTTCAAATAAACCTTCTTTTCCGATAAATGAATCGACCCCACTCTGAGATACAATTGCAGCAAACTGAGTACCTTTCACACTAGCAACAGACACAGGAGTTTGAATTCGAAAAGATTTGGTTCTTCCTTGAGTCTTCACATCATTCAAAAGCGTTCCATGAGATAGATCTATAGTTCGTGTATTTTTTGTATCCATGAATGCAAATTTTGTATTCTCTTTAATTTTTAAAATTGTTTTATCATCAAGGTATATAATTGCACCAAATCCTGAATCACCAATTTTTATTGCATCACCATTTTGAATTGCAGCACCCAATTTGGCTTTTTCTGAAAAGGATTCCATTCCCATTCGCTTAAAATAAACATCACCTTCAATTTTTATTAACCTAGCAATTACATCAGCCTGCAATTGAGTAAATAATAATAAAGATGTGATAAATAAAGATATGTGTTTTGTCATGTTCTTTGACCCATTTATAAAGTGGTTAAAAATTACTTTTTTATTGCTCGATAGACTAACGATTCTATGGAAGAAAATTCAATTTCCGTTGATTCGCTTAATCCTAATTCACAGGTTCGACTTGATGAAATGCCCTTGCTGGATGTTATCCCCTTCAATGATTGGTTTACTGTATTTTTTGGGAGCTCTGGAAATTGAATGCTTCTATCTCCACCTGTTCCACAACAAAATGGTTCTAAAGTTGTCTCAATAGATTGTGAACAAAGTTTTGCCAGTGAGATTATATCATCTGCTGTTCCCATTTTCTGTGAAGAGCAAACTGGATGAACATAAATAGAGTCATCAATTGGATTAAATTCTAATTTTTCTTTTAATATAGATAAAAACTGGACTGAGTCTATGAATTCTAGATTTGAATCTGTATTCTGTAAAAATTGGGTACATGGGGACATGTCTAATACAATTGGAATTTTGCCCGAATCAGATTCATCCATTAATCGATCTATCAATTTGTGTTTCATCTCATTACCAGTATCTTTATAACCTTGAGAATCAAATGCCATTCCACAGCAATAATCATCATAATCTTGAAAGACTTTTATATTGATTCCAGAAGAAGCAGCAATTTTCACTAAATATTCCGATGAACTTGTCCCGGTTTCATCAGAAGCTAGAATCCGACTTGCACAAGATGGGAAAATAATATACTGAGTTTGTGAATTTATAACTGACGTTGGATCAATTTTTCTAGCCAAGTTAAATCCATTTTTAGGCCAAAATAATATGGACTGTTTGAAGGGTGAATTAATCCAAGAAATAATTTTCCGAATCAAACGAGTTCCAAATATATACTCAAAAAACAAACCAACTTTAACACCTAAACGAGCTAAAGAAACGACCATTTTAAAATGATTCGATAAAAAAGTGATGAGTCCATGTCTAGAATTTGATTCATATCTTAAAAATTTCACCATGATTCCAGTATTAATATTTACTGGGCATTCTAATTCACATAATCCATCAGTGGCACACGTATCTTTCATTGCATAGTTATAAGAATCCATATCAGATTTTGGAATAGCACTTAATTTTGATTCACGTAAAACAGCAATCCTTTGTCTAGGCGTGAGTGTTAATCCTCGACTTGGACAGATCCTTTCACAAAATCCACATTCAATACACTGATCAACTTCTTGATGAACCTGTGGCATTGGTTTTAAATCATTCATATGAATTTTTTTATTTCTACTTAATAATACATCCGGATTTAAAATGTTTAATGGGTCAGCTAATGATTTTACCTTCCACATATTTTCATAAAGTGGACCACCCCATTCCGCTTCAACAAATGCGGCCATATTACGACCTGTACCATGTTCTGCTTTTAGTGATCCATTGAACTTTTCAAGCGTCATTTCAGATAAGTCATTCATCATTCCTTCATAGTTACGTACTCCAGTTGCCTTATCTAGGTCAACAGAAGTAATAAAATGAAGATTCCCGTCTTTAGCATGACCAAAAATCACGCCATCATGAAATTCTCTTGTATGAAAAATATGCTTTAAGTCTCGTATTGCTGAAGCAAGGTTTTCTGCATCCACAGCAATATCTTCAGTAATAATACTTGTACCTGTTTTTCTTAATGAACCTAAAGTTGGATATAAGCCCTTTCTTATTTTCCAAATCGTAGCTCGATCATTTTCATCTGTTACAAGTTTCAAAGATACCACAGATTTATTTCTCTCGGAAAAACGTTTGGATTCGCTAATTAATCTTTCAATTTCATCTTTTGAATCGTGTTGATATTCGATTAAAAGTCCTGTAACATCTTTTTGAATTGATTGATAATCATAAGGCGAATTTTGTACATATTTAGCAGTTTTTAATGATTCATCATCCAAAAACTCAATAGCTGATGCGCCAAGCTCTTTAAAAAAGGATACAGAATTTCCTGCCATCTCAGGTGAATCAAATAAAATGAGTCCGGTCCCTTTTTCTGGTGGGTCAGGAACAGTTTCGAGTGTCACATTAGACAGAAATGCCAATGTTCCCTCTGCGCCCACTAATAAATGAGAAAAAATATCTAAAGCATGTTCATAATCCAAAAAAGAATTCATTGAATAACCAATGGTATTTTTTAATCGATATTTTTCTCTAATTTTTTTCACCCATTCAGGGTTTGATTCAATCTCTTTTTTTAATTTCAATAAACCATTAGCAAGCTCAGCTTCATTATGTTGAAACTTTTCTTTTTCACCTGGTTGAGAAGTATCGTAGGCATGTCCATTAGCTAAAATAAAAGAAATATTGTTTAAAGTGTGGTAAGAATTAAATTGAGTTCCACACACCATTCCCGATGAATTATTTGAAATAATTCCACCTATTCTTGCTACATTGATAGATGCGGGATCTGGACCAATTCTACGTTGATAAGTTGACAAGATTTTATTAGCAACGGATCCATTCACGCCTGGTTGGCACCAAATTTGATTTCCGCTATTTAAAACTTTGAATTTTTGCCAATCATATAAGACTTCCGCAATGATGCCAGTACTTATAGATTGCCCAGATAATGATGTCCCTGCCGTTCGAAATGTAATAGGTGTTTTTGAATCCCGTCCATATTTTAATAATGCAATTACATCCTTATCATTTTTTGGCCGTATGACTGACTCAGGTATTAGTCGATACATACTAGCATCTCTGGCATAAGCTAAACGAGTAATTAAATCATCATGAACACAAGATTCATTTAAATAGGTTGAAATGGGTTTCATTATATAGGGCGATACTTCTCCTTTATTATTTCAGGAACAGGAATAGACCGATTCAATGTATAATTAAATGCTACCATTTTAAATAAAGCCGAACAAACTGGAATATCATTTTGAAATATAGCAGAATAAAAATCGAAACTATTATTGCCAATTCTTGTAATGCGATGCCCAACATTTAAAGAAGCAGGATGTGATACTTGCTTTAAGTACTGAACCTCCATTGCAGCCAATATAGAACTTATATCCATCTCTTTTCTCATTCCTGAAAAACCAAGTTCAATATATACATTAACTCGTGCAGATTCCATATATCCCAAATAGGTTGCGTGATTAATATGCCCTAATGCATCCATATCACGCCATCTCGTTTTGATTTTTGTCCAAAAATCAAAGTCATTCCGTTGTAATTTCTTCGTGTCCATAACCAAAATTAAATAATCATGGGCCTTCCTAATACAAAAAGATTAACTTTCAGACGATTTATAAACAGAAATTTTGACATCCATTACAAATTAAAACATTAAGGAACTAATTATGCCAACATCTCCGAAAGATATGATGAAAGTCATGATGAATAATCTCGTCGATAAAACAGGTCATGATTTAGGATACTGGATCAAAACTGTGAAATCATCTGATGTCGAAAAACATATGGCCATTATAAAATTTTTAAAAAGTGAACACGGTCTCACACATGGCTATGCAAACTTTATTGCTTTTAAAGTACGTGAAGAAAATGAGCCAAGCAAATCTGATACTGATCTAGTTAATGAATTATTTAAGGGTCCAAAAAAAGCCATTAAACCACTCTATGATGAGTTGGTCAATATCGTATTGACATTTGGTGACGATGTAGATATTTCTCCCAGAAAGACTTATGTTACTATTCGCAGGACAAAGCAATTTGCGATATTTAAGCCATCGACGAAAGATCGGCTTGATGTTGGACTCATTCTAAAGGGAATTGACGAAACGCCTCGTCTTCAAATTGGAAAACAATTTAGTGGAATGATGACTCATTGTGTGGCGATCTATTCTAAGAAAGATCTTAATTCAGAGATTAAATCATGGTTAAAAGATGCTTACAAAAAAGCTTAACTTTTTTCACATTATTATAAATTTTAATTGTTGTAGATTTTAAATGATGATACGACTTTTTATTTTCATTTTATTTACAAGCACTCATCTTTTAGCTCAGCCGAAAGATGCCATCGAATTCCAGCTTAATACAATTTCTGGCTTCTTAACTCATTCATTGAATAATGAATTCATTGAAAATGCAAAAATAGAAATTGTAAGTGGTAATGGTATTGTAAAGGATTCTACTTTTACAGACTCTGAAGGGAAATTTAGTATTAGTGATGTTGGATTTATGTGGAAACCCAAACTTAGGATTTCATCTCGAGATTTTCTTCCTTCATCGATATCATTAAAGATGAGTCAATTAGATGAAAAAAATAATATATTAATTCATCAAAAACTTGTCCCAATTTCTGAAAATCAAAAAATTCCCATATTAGCTCAAAATGCGATTGAAGAAAGAGCCCAAGTCTTTTTTATTAAAGGAAATGTGTTTTATTATTTATCCACAAAAAATAATGTGCATTCTGCGGAAAGAATAATTATTCAAACTAAAAAAGCCACTGATAATGGAAACGGGATTATCGTTTTAAACATAAATGGCACCTACTATGATCCTGTTCGGTGCTATGTTCCGCAAATGGGGAACTATGAAAACTTAGCCAATATAATTGATGCATACTTTCCTTCTTCTTTATTTAAACCATCAGGTTTACCTTTGTACTTATCTGACTCACTTTTAAAACCATCTATTATTTTTGGTACAGTTATGGATGCAAATTCTAAAAAAGGAGTGATGGGAGCTGAAGTCATGTTGGCAGGAACTCTCAACAGAAGAGTGACTGACGAAAATGGGAAATATGCTTTTCAAATTTCAGATGATGGAATCTATCAAATATTAGTGTCCCCGCCTTTTGGGTATCACTCTAGTCAAGCCGGACTATCTGATATTATTGTTAAATCAGCTTGGGGCGGATGGCATCAGTCAAATCATTATTTAAATCCGTGAGATTTTTTTTACAATTCTTCATTTTATTTCCATTCATTATATTCTCACAGGACTCTTCCATGAAACAAACTGAAACAGCAACCTTAGGTGGAGGATGTTTTTGGTGTGTTGAAGCTGTTTATCAGCGCGTAGAAGGTGTTTTATCTGTTAAACCAGGGTACGCAGGTGGTCATATTAATAACCCAACGTATAAAGATGTTTGTTCAGGAAATACAGGACACGCAGAAGTAGCTAAAATTGAATTTGATCCAAATCAAATTTCTTTTAAACAAATTTTAAATGTTTTTTGGCAAGCGCATGATCCAACTACCTTAAATAAACAAGGCGGTGATGTGGGAACACAATATCGTTCTGTTATATTTTATCATTCTGATGAACAAAAAAATCTTGCAAGTCTTTCTCTCGAAGAAGCGGATAAATCAGGCTATTGGGACTCCAAAATTGTTACAGAGATAACAGCCTTAAATAATTATACCGATGCAGAAGATTATCATGATAACTATTATGCCGAAAATCCCAACCAAGGTTACTGTTTATACGTGATAAAACCCAAATTAGATAAATTGGAAAAACGGGGTATTATAAAGTAAATCTTTATTTGCTGATTCTGCCTGACAGCTCAATTAACAATTTTTTCTTCGTATTCTTTCATGGCAGCAATCAATGTATCTACACCTAATTCGGGCATTGCATTGTAAATAGAAGCTCGAAATCCACCTACAGAGCGATGCCCTTTCAATGTTCTCAGTCCACGCTCATGGCAGAATTGTAAAAAATCTTTATCGTCCAGCCCTTCTTTATCAAAAATAAAGGGTACATTCATGAGAGAGCGATCTTCTTCAACAATGGGTGATTTAAAGAGAGAATTCCTTTCAATTTCATCATACAATTTTTTGGATTTTTGCTCGTTGATTTCCGCCATGGCCTCTAAACCACCCAAGTTTTGTAACCACTTTAATGTTTCATTCACCACAAACACGGAAAAAACAGGTGGCGTATTAAACATAGACTCCTTTTTTACATGCGTTTCATAATTCAGCATTGTTGGAATATCTCGATAATTTTTGCCCACCAAATCATCTCGAATGATAACAAGTGTTACACCCGCTGGCCCCATATTTTTCTGTGCGCCTGCATAAATTAATCCAAAATCAGAGACATTTATTGGTTTAGATAAAATGTCCGATGACATATCTGCCACCAGAAACCCATTAGGATTTATCACTTCAGGATAATCTTTATATTGTGTGCCGTAAATAGTATTATTACTGGTGATATGTAAATAATTTGATTCTATATTTTGCTCAAATTGTTTTGGAATAAAGGAATAATTTGACTTGGATGAGCTTGCGATTGTTATGGCAGTTTCAAGTTTATTACATTCATTTATAGCCTTTGATGACCATGAACCAGTGTCGATATAATCTGCACTTCCACCTTTTGAAATTAAATTCATGGGAATCATTGGGAATTGCAAAGATGCTCCTCCTTGCAACCAAAGAATTTTATAGTTAGATGGAATTGAAAGTAATGATTGAAGATTCTCAGTTGTTTCTTCAAAAAGAGATACAATCTCTTTTGAGCGATGACTCATTTCTAAAAGACTCATTCCTGAGTCTTTATATTCTAATGACGCTTCACTGGCTACCGATAATACAGACTCATTTAAACAGGCTGGTCCTGCACTGAAATTGTATATTTTCATTTTTAAAATTGGTTAAATATTGAGAATTAATCAGATTGAAATTAAGATGTACTGACGAATTAAATACAAAGATTGTTCTTCTTTTACAAATTAAAACGAGATTCAGAAATGCATAGAAGCGAATCTTCATCATCTAAAATCAAATTTCTAATTCATTCACGAATGTAAATCCGTCTCTCATTCTTGATGACAACCTTTCTTAACATGGTCATTCAGAGCCGGTACGGCGGGGAATCTAATCAGTTATAATTCAAATCACCGTTTCAGTCTAAAAAATAGATCCTTCATTCGTTTCACTTATTCTGGATGACAACCTTTTTTAACATGGTCATTCAGAGCCGGAACGGCGTGGAATCTAATCAATTATAATTCAAATAACCGTTTCAGTTAAGAAAATAAATCCTTCACTCGCTTCGCTTATTCTGGATGACAACCTTCTTTAACATGGTCATTCAGAGCCGGAACGGCGTGGAATCTTCTCAATTATAATTCAAATCACCGTTTCAGTTAAGAAAATAGATCCTTCACTCACTGCGTTCATTCTGGATGACAACCTTTTTTTTCTGGTCATTCAGAGCCGGAACGGCGTGGAATCTTTTCAGTTATAATTCAAATCACAGTTTCAGTCACAAAAATAGATCCTTCACTCACTTCGCTCATTCTGGATGACAACCTTTTTTTCCTGGTCATTCAGAGCCGGAACGGCGTGGAATCTTGTCAGTTATAATTCAAGTCACAGTTTCAGTCACAAAAATAGATCCTTCACTCGCTCCGCTTATTCTGGATGACAAGCATTTTTAACATGGTCATTCAGAGCCGGAACGGCGTGAAATCTTCTCAGTTATAATTCAAGTCACAGTTTCAATCACAAAAATAGATCCTTCACTCACTGCGTTCATTCTGGATGACAACCTTTTTTCTTATAGTTTCTCCAATAAAAGAATGTAATATTTTCCACTAAAGTCATCTTGTAATCCCTTTTTTATCTTCCTAATTTTAGAGACGCTTTTATTCCAAATATTTAAATTTTTCCATGGAATTTGCTTTCTGATGGAACGATAATAAGATCTGATCGCGGGGTGGAGCAGTCTGGTAGCTCGTCGGGCTCATAACCCGAAGGTCGTAGGTTCGAATCCTTCCCCCGCTACA
>JABIHN010000015.1:0-12500 GCA_018649625.1 Fidelibacterota bacterium
GTTAAACTATCTGCCGGGCGATATTGATATTTATATGAGAAAATCTACGGATAATGGTCGAACTTGGACTGAATTAGAAAATGTAACTCAATCAGAGAGTGGGATCTTTCCAGATAAATCAATTGAAGTTGCTGTTCATTTAGCTACAACAGCTACTGATAATGAAGTAGGCCTTTTCTTTCAAATGCCTGATTTTTATCATGAAACATTACCTCCTGCAGCATCTTATGAAGATTATTTAAATCGTGTTTATGTTGGGATATATTCTAATGATGCAGAAGGTGGTACCGTTGGTATTGATCAAAATTTATTACCAAATGCATTTACGCTTATGCAAAACTATCCAAATCCATTTAACCCTGTAACTCATATTCGATTTGATGTGGCTGTTGCTGGAAATGTAATGATGGATTTATTTGATATTCGTGGTGCAAAAGTCAAAACACTTTTGAATGAGGTAAAACCTGCTGGAATGCATGAATTTACATTTGATGGATCACATTTATCATCTGGGATTTACTTCTACAGCATGACGGCAAATAATGTAACACAAACACGAAAGCTTGTCTTAATGAAGTAAACTAATTTATTGCATCATTTAAAGATGTAAATAAAAATTGGAAATAAAGGGGGATTCTGTGAGGGCAGAGTCCCACTTTATCGTTATATAATAAACAAACAAGGAAATTCTCATGCGTTCAATATTATGGATACTAACTTCCCTAAGCTTTTTATTGGCAAAGGATATCACATTTAAACTACAAACATTAAAAAATGATTCACACCAATTGATTTCAATTTCGGGTGCGTCAAATAATCAAAACCAACCAAATTTCGAACGTTCATCACGCGATGATACATCTACAATATGGCTAGATGATTTAGAAGGAGATATTTCTGGTTGGACTGTTGCTCCAGAATGGGAGTTAACAGATGAATCAAGTTTTAGTCCATCCAACAGCTTTCATATGGATGATGATAATTATGATGTGGTTTCTAGTATAGTTTCTCCTTTAATTAGTGTCCCTGAATTGACTTCCGAAAGTGAATTGTTAAAACTTAATTTTGCTTTATGGTGTGATTTTCCAGATTTTGATGGTGCAGGGGATAATTTTCTTGAAGATTATTATTGGGTTGATATTGCAAATTTAAGTGACGTGCCAGTTTATTTTCATGAAACAGCAACGGATGCTTACGAAGGCCAAAGTTGGGGATGTAGTGATCCTGCAATTGGTGGATACCTTGACGCCTGGGTACAAGTTCTTCAAACTCCTACAATTACAGTTCCAGCAGTTGACCCCACTTTATCAGCGATGATGAAATGGGGACTAGAAGATTATGCTGGAGCAACAGTTGCCGGAACCTGTACGGATGGATGGGATGCAGCCAATGTTCGTATTTCGAATGATGGAGGAATAACATGGAATTTGCTCGTTGGTAGTGATCCTTATGATTTTGATTATGGATATGGATGGATATATAATGATCCCGAATATGATTGTGGTGGGTCTTTAGAACAAGTCGCAGCCGGTTGGGGTGGACAAGCAGATTGGCATGAAGTGACTTTTGGATTGGGAGATTATTCAGGTCAAGATGTAATAATCCAATTCGCATTTGGCTCTGATCCGTCATATTCATTTCTAGATGATAATTCATTAACAGGATTAATGGTCGATAATATTTTCATAACTGACGGGAGTGGAAGTATCACTTTTCAGGATAATGCAGATGATGAAAATTCGATGTTAGCTATGAATGGAATGGAATTTGCATGGGAACAATTTTTTTATGATTATGGTGATGCGACGCGACCAGGAAGTTTGGGTTGGGAAGTTTACCCTTCAGGTGCGGCATTTAATGGTAATGCTGAATTAGATATTTCATCTTATGCTGGTGCAGATATTAAAATTCGTTTTACTGGACGTACTGATGATAATGATGATGGTGGAAATGGTGAAGGGCTTTTTATTGATGATGTGCATATTTGGAATGTAATGTATAATGATGTTCCCATGGTTAATAATTTGGCGGCAACAGCTGGAGATAACCAAGTTGTAGTCTCTTGGGATATGCCGGCAGGAGGTACTTATACAAACGAAGATATATCTTATGTAGATGGAACGATGGAAGATGCTATCTTTATGTCTAGTGGTACATCTATTATGGGTGAATATTTTGATATGCCTTACGGTGTTGAAGCTGTTTTTGCAAACTCGGTAGAAATCTGGGGAGTAGAAGGTAATAGTGGTGAAACGACTGTTTTTGGATATGAAGTAGTTGCAGGAGTCCCTGTAACAACTGCTACATTTAGTTCACCAATTACATTGGTTGAAGGACAATGGAACACACTTAATGTGAATTGGACATTTTCAGGTGATTTCCTTATTGCAATTGAAGTATCGGAAACTATTGCGATTGGTATAGATTCAGATAATGCACCGGGCCAAAACTCATGGGCTAATCTTGGTGGATGGCAACCTTGGACGGAAGTAGCGATAGAAAATAGTTTGACAGATGGTGAATTTGGAGTTAATGCAAATGTAACCACAATAGGTGGTTCCACACCTGTTTTTAACGTCTATCGATCCATGAATGGTGATGAATTCAACATTATGTTTAACGGGGCTGGAATAAACGGGAATGAATATGTTGATAATACTTCTCAAAATGGGAACGAATATTGCTATCAAATAACTTCCATATATGGAGATGATGAAAGTAATCCTGCTGGTCCTGTCTGTGTAATACCTGAAGCACAAACTATATATGAAATAGCTTACGATGATGGGTCAGATGAGACAAGTATCAATGCTGGCAATATGAATACTCTATGTGTAAAGTTTACACCAAGTGGATATCCGGCTGATTTATATCGAGCAAGCTTTTTCACTGTGGGAACATCAAATGCAGTTGCCTTTGTAAATGTTTGGGACGATGATGGTGAGAATGGTATGCCAGGAACGTTATTAGTTACGAATGTTCCAATTACATTTGCTGGAGGAACATGGACACCTGTTTCACTTGCAAGTGAAAATATAATAATCGAAGATGGTAGTTTTTACATTGGTTGGATGGAAACTGAACAAACACCGCCTGTAGGTGTAGATTCAAATAGTCCATCTACAAATAGTTATATTGATGTTGGAATTGGAGCTGGCTTTGAACCTTTTGGAACATATTTTGAAGGTGCATTTATGATTAGAGCCGAACTGGATTCAGTAAATGTCTTGGGACTAAATGATGGTTTTGAAGATAACTTACCTAAATCATTTGGATTAAAGCAAAATTATCCAAATCCATTTAATCCAACCACAACAATCAGGTTTGATCTCGCAGGTCAAGCAAAGACAGTGCTATCCCTATATGATGTGAGTGGACGTGAAGTTATGACCTTAATTAATAAAGACTTAAGTGCTGGACAATATACCTTCAGTTTGAATGCTGGTGATTTTCCTTCTGGAATGTATTTTTACAAGCTAACGGCACAAGATCAATCTGGTCAAATAATCTTTTCATCAACTAAAAAATTGGTCTTAATGAAATAGGCTAATTCAATAAATATATAGAAGGGACTGATAATGTCCCTTCTATAATAAAGAGTGACTTTATAATATGAAAAAACAATTTCTCCCCATTCTATTCTTATTAATAAATATTGCCTTTTCTGATGTATATCAGGATCGGTTTTTAATTTATATTGATAATTCTGTCTCTGATTTCTCAATTGATGAAATTACTGGACGAACAAATTTATCAGAATTAAATCAAATGATGGATAAATTATCCGCAATTGGAATTCATCAGTGGTTATCAAATGCACGTCCTACTGACCGAGATGGTGATATTTATCTGAATCGTTATTATGTGATTCAATTTGAATCATCACGAATTGATATCCATGAATTAGTAAAAGAAACAGAGATGCTACAATCAATTCGTTTCTCTGAAACGATGACAATTAATCGACCAACTTATATTCCTAATGATCCTAGATGGAACCAACAATGGTTTCTCCCAAATATTGAAGCCGATTTAGCCTACGATCTTTGGGATATTGATGGAGGAGACATCCCAGGGCAAACGTCTAATGGGGAAATAATTGTAGCCGTTGCTGATGATGCTATAGATTGGGATCATCCTGATTTAATCAACAATATATGGCAGAATTTAGGTGAAGATGCAGATGGAGATGGAGTTGTTCTAGTTCAAAATGGAAATACCTGGGCATTTGACCCAGGCGATATAAATGGCGTTGATGATGATGGTGATGGCTATATTGATAATTTTATAGGTTGGGATTTAGCCGATGATGATAATAATCCTACATATCCCAATAGTAATCTAAGTCATGGCACAATGGTTTCAGGATGTGTTTCGGGTTCAACTAATAATGGAACAGGTGTTGCATCAGTAGGTTGGTCAGTTAAAATAATGCCATTTCGCTGCTCTGAAGATGGAACTTATATCGAGTATGGGTATAATGGAATTTTAGCAGCAGCACAGATGGGCGCGAATGTAATTAATTGTAGTTGGGGTGGTTTTGGTGGCGGGACTCAATCTGTTATTAATACAGCATACAACACATATGGCAGTATAATTGTAGCAAGTTCTGGGAATGGTGGTGAAGATGGAAATACAAATTTTGATCTCCATAATCCTTCTGGCTTAAATAATGTTATTTCAGTAACTGCTACTGGCCCGGGAGATAATTTTAATTGTTGGGCAACTGCTGGATCAACTGTTGATTTAGGCGCACCAGGCGAAAGTATTTGGACAACAACGCTTGGTGGCGGATATGGATCTGCATACGGTACATCTTTTTCATCTCCAATTACTGCTGGAGCAATCGCTTTGCTTTGGTCTAGGTTTCCTGAAGCAGATCAAACTTGGATTGAAGAAAGAATAATTAATTCTACTGATGTGTATTCTGATATGGAAGGCTCATGCGGAGGCACAAGTTTGGTCGGAATGTTGGGGTCGGGTCGTTTAAATGTATTTAAGGCATTAAGTGCAGGAATTTTTCCAAGTTTATCAATAGATGATATTAATTATCAAAATGATACGGATGGGGATGGAGTTTTTAATCCTGGAGAACAAGTTAAAGTAAAGCTAATTATTGCAAATGGTGAAGGATGGGCTGATGCAGACAATGTATTTGCTACCATTTCTACAGAAGATGATAGGATTGTTTTTGTTGATAATATTATTGTATTTGATAATGCAATACCTGCTGGTGGATCATCTTTTACACTCATTGATCACTTTTTGCTTTACGCAACCGATGATGCACAATTGGGAGATGTACCCTGTACAGTTCATATACAAGCAGGAATTTCTGAACCATATTATACAATAGACATTGACATAAATATTTCAATATCTCTAAACCAATTTGGGTTCCCTATTGAAGGAATCACAATCAAATCTTCTCCATTAATTGCTGATTTGGATGGAAACTCCATTGGTGAAATATATTTTGGCGGAGATGATGATAAATTACATGGTTATATGATTGCTGGGTTAAATCAATATGGTTTTCCATTTAATGCAGATGATAATATTAGATCAAGTCCAGCTTCTGGTGATGTAGATGGAGATGGAAGTCAGGAAATCGTATTTGGGTCACATGATGGTAGATTATATATTTTAAGTACAACAGGTGTACAGGAGTTAGCTTTTGTTCAAACTGGATATATTGTTGGCGCTCCTGCTTTAGTGAATTTGGATGGTGATGATGATCTTGAAATTGTGTTTACAACTCAAAATGGATCATATGGAAAAGTATATGCGATTCATCATGATGGAAATAATGTAGATGGGTTTCCTGTGGACATTAGCGAGAAAATGTTAGTGGGTGCTGCAGTTGGTGATCTAGAAGGAGATGGTATTCAAGATATTGTAGTCTGTACATGGAGTGATCATATTTACGCAATAGATGCGATGGGTGTGATCAAGGACAGATTTCCTTTCTTAGCTTCAAATAGATTTAACTCCCCTCCGACTCTTGTTGATTTAGATGGTAATGGAGATTTAGAAATTATTGCTGGAAATGATAGTGGCAATTTATATGTTTTACACCATGATGGAACTGAGATGATATCTTTTGATACAGGAGATGATATTAGAGGAGGAATTTCAGTTGCTGATTTAAATGATGATGGGAGTGTGGAATTATTATTCAGTGGGTATGATGACATGATTCATGTTTGGAATCCGAATACTGGGACCGAATTGGAAGGCTGGCCCATTGATTTGGGATATAATTCTTTATCGGGGCCAATTACGGCAGATTTGGATAATGATGGGGATTTGGAAGTCATTGCTGCCATGAAATCTGGAACAGTTAATATTTTTCATCATGATGGGTCTTTATTTAATGGGTTTCCTACAACGCTTGGAGGGGATATTTATTCTACACCTGCTATTGGTGATTTAGATAGTGATGGAGATTATGAACTTATTGTGGGGACAACTCAAGGTCTCCATGTGTTTGATATTAAATCGGATAAAGGAAATAGAAGCTCTTGGAATATGCATCGTGGAAACCAGCTTAGAAACGGGTTTTATGATTTAACATTAACATCCATTGAACAAGGAGAACTTGTTCCAAATGAATTCTATGTCAGTAAAAACTATCCAAATCCATTTAACCCTACGACGCGAATTGATATTCAAACAGTTGAGAGCAATGAATTAATTGTGAGTATATTTGATATCTCTGGACGTTTAATAAATACACTGATTCATGATAAACTAGAAATTGGATTTTATTCAGTCGAATGGAATGGGAAAGATCAATCAGGGCTCCTAGTTTCTACAGGTGTATATCTTATTCAAGTAAGATCAGGTAAAAAACTTAGTACTCAAAAAATGGCTTTTATTAAATAGTTTGCTATATTGCAATTGAAGATATAAGTAAAGTAAGTTTAACCATAACATCAAAAGGAGATATTGATGAAAAATATATTTGGAATTTTATTAATTAGTGGGCTTATGATTTCTAGCGCTTGGGCAGAAATAGATTGTCCAGCAGATTCAGCTATTCATGTTGATACCCGAACCATGTTACCAGACGGTAGCCCAAATCCTACATACGGACAAGAAATTTCTACAGGATTATGTGCCTGTTTGGGTTTTGTTGATGGTGCGATTGTTGATGGAAATAGTGTTACTTTTATCATTCGAATGGTTGATAATGAACCAATTCGTGGGATTGAATTAAATATTTATAATGATAGCCCCGATTTAATATATACAAGTCTTAGCAAGGGAGCTAAACTTGAAAGTGTAATTGATGAAGATGGAAATCCAAGGCAAATGACCTTATTGGGGAATTACCTCGATGACCATCTAAAAGTATTAGCATACAGTACATCCAGAGCTAGAACTGCTGGTGATGGAATTGAAGGTGATTTAATTTGGATTACTTATGAACTTGCTGATGGTGCTACATTACCAAGCGAAGTCACTTTTTATCTTAATGCCAGCAAATTACCGGGCACTTCAATGGATCCAGAATTATTAAATGTAATTTGTGGGTATCCTGATGAAGATAATGCTGTTGCAGTTTCAACTTCAGAAATGGTTGCAATTGATGATAATCTAGTCCTGCCGGAAAAGTTTGCATTAAACCAAAACTATCCAAATCCTTTCAACCCCTCAACTCAAATTTCGTTTGATATCCCAATGGGAGCGGAGCATGTCTTTTTGAATATTTATAATATTCTCGGTCAAAATATAAATACTTTGGTGAATGGAATTATGACTCCAGGTGCCTATACAATGGAGTGGGATGCAACCGATGCTATGGGTAATCCAGTTGCTTCAGGTATTTATTTTTATGAGTTACGAAGTCAATCTTTCATTGCTAGAAAGAAAATGTTACTTATTCGCTAAATCTTACCGTAAACCAATTCTTTTAATTAAATTCCCCTATCTCTGGATGGGGGAATTTTTTTATGCGAAACAAATTAATACATATATTTTTAGCATTTTCTTTTAGTTTTGTAAACTCACAACAAACATTTCAGTCTGTTGAGAAAATAAAAACGGGATGGAATGAATATACTTCTTATCAAAAAGATGAGATTGTTTCATTCTGTGATTTTCTTTTTAGAGAAGGGCACTATGAAAGGTGTTTATTATCATCTTTTCAATTATTGTATAAGTTTCCAGATGACCCAATATCTCCAGTCGTACATTATTATATTGCACGATGTTATGAAGAGATGGAAAATTATGATTTGGCACATAGATATTATCAACTAGCGACTCAAATGGGACCTAAATCATCTATAGTCTCTGTAGCATCAAATTATCGTGACCTATATATAAGTCTAATAGCAAATGAATCAGATGATGTTCTAAAAAAAACTAAAGAGTCCAAAGATCCTTATTATTTGACTTTTCGTGGTTATGCCCAAATGAAAACAATGCATTGGGATGAAGCAAGAACATCGTTTATTTCCGCCCAATCAATTTTTAATCATTCTCATTATAATAAATTATTGACACCAATATATCAAATAATTGAAAATGTAAGTTTAGTTCCAATCCATAATAAATATTTGGTATTTCTAGCGGGAATGGTATTTCCGGGTGGAGGGCAGTTAATTTTACAAGAATTAGATAAGGGAAAAGGTGTAATTGCAAGCGTTGGGCTTATGGCTCTTATTTCATCGTGGACAATTTCAGAAGCTTTAAACGGTAATAGTAGATGGTTACAGTCTGAAGGTATATCTGTTCCGGTGTTTAATAATTTTAAGGAAGGACCTTCGAGCAATAATTTAATAAAACGTAATAAAATACCGTCTACTGTGAGTTCATCATCAAATATTCTATCATATTATCTACCGCCTGTTTTAATTGGAACAGGATTATTTATTGGAAGTACATTGGATTCATATTTCGAGACTCAGGAAAAAAATCGCAGTATGATTGAGTATTATATCCAAGAAAGCATCCAAAATGTATCACCATCGTTATTTCTAGATTTCCCGGAACCTCTCTTAATTCAAAATACTGAAATAAATAGAAAATAGTTTGAATTATATTAGTTTTTATATTGCAAACACTGAAATATCTGGTTAATATTGTTGGCTTAGAACAGCACGATTATTGAAAATTTGGTATGCGACGAGTCTAACGTCGATTCCGGCCAGAACTACAAATATCTTAATTACATACAATGGAGAGTTTGATCCTGGCTCAGGACGAACGCTGGCGGCGTGCTTAACACATGCAAGTCAAGGAGAACGTTTTCTTCGGAAAATTATTAAACTGGCGAACGGGTGAGTAACGCGTAGACAACCTGCCCTAAAGATTGGGATAACCCCGGGAAACCGGGACTAATACCGAATGAAGCAACTGACCCATCGGGGTACAGTTGTTAAAGTGGGCTTCGGCTCACACTTTAGGATGGGTCTGCGTCCGATTAGCTTGTTGGTAAGGTAATGGCTTACCAAGGCGATGATCGGTAGCTGGTCTGAGAGGATGATCAGCCACACTGGGATTGAGATACGGCCCAGACTCCTACGGGAGGCAGCAGTGGGGAATTTTGCGCAATGGGGGAAACCCTGACGCAGCAACGCCGCGTGACCGATGAAGCTTCTAGGAGCGTAAAGGTCTGTCGTAAGGGGAGAAAAGTTTGGATGTAAATAATGTTCAAACCTGACGGTACCTTACAAGAAAGCACCGGCTAACTTCGTGCCAGCAGCCGCGGTAATACGAGGGGTGCTAGCGTTGTCCGGAATCACTGGGCGTAAAGGGTCCGTAGGCGTTTCAACAAGTCATTTGTTAAAGACACCGGCTTAACCGGTGGCCTGCATTTGAAACTGTTAGAATAGAGTATAGGAGAGGAAAGTGGAATTCCTGGTGTAGCGGTGACATGCGTAGATATCAGGAGGAACACCAATGGCGAAGGCAACTTTCTGGCCTATTACTGACGCTGATGGACGAAAGCGTGGGGAGCGAACAGGATTAGATACCCTGGTAGTCCACGCCGTAAACGATGAGTACTTGGTGTCGGGGGATTCGACCCCCTCGGTACCGGAGCTAACGCGTTAAGTACTCCGCCTGGGAACTACGACCGCAAGGTTGAAACTCAAAGGAATTGACGGGGACCCGCACAAGCGGTGGAACATGTGGTTTAATTCGATGCAACGCGAAGAACCTTACCTGGGTTTGACATATTTATGAAAGCTCTGTGAAAGCAGAGTCTTCTGCGAGCTTGCTCAAAGACATAATTACAGGTGATGCATGGCTGTCGTCAGCTCGTGTCGTGAGATGTTGGGTTAAGTCCCGCAACGAGCGCAACCCCTATCCTTAGTTGCCAGCACATTATGGTGGGGACTCTAAGGAGACTGCCCGGGATAACCGGGAGGAAGGTGGGGATGATGTCAAGTCAGTATGTCCCTTATATCCAGGGCTACACACGTGTTACAATGGTTGGTACAATGGGCTGCGAAACCGCAAGGTGAAGCCAATCCCCAAAAACCAACCCCAGTTCGGATTGGAGTCTGCAACTCGACTCCATGAAGCAGGAATCGCTAGTAATCGTGGATCAGAACGCCACGGTGAATACGTTCCCGGGTCTTGTACACACCGCCCGTCACGCCATGGAAGTCAGTAGTACCCGAATCGGGTGGCCCAACCTTAGGGAGGGAGCTCGTTAAGGTAAGACTGGTAACTGGGGCGAAGTCGTAACAAGGTAGCCGTACCGGAAGGTGCGGCTGGATCACCTCCTTTTTAAGGAGTATCTCGGAGCGATCCGAGAGAGGTCGAACCGGTAATCGGTTAGGCCGTCGCATACTATAGAATTATGGGCTTGTAGCTCAGGTGGTTAGAGCGCATCCCTGATAAGGATGAGGTCCGTGGTTCGAGTCCACGCAGGCCCACTTGATCTGCAACCCCTATTATAAGGGGGCTGTAGCTCAGTTGGGAGAGCGCCGCACTTGCACTGCGGAGGTCGCAGGTTCGATCCCTGTCAGCTCCACCATATTAAGATTTAAAGTTTTTTGACAATTTGGAAATTGGAAAGATTGAATCACCTGTCCGGTGATTCAATGTAGCCAAGTCATCTTCAAGAATAACACTTTGGTAAAACTACTAAGGGTGTACGGGGGATGCCTAGGCACATGGAGGCGATGAAGGACGTGATAAGCTGCGATAAGCCTCGGGTAGGTGCAAATAACCTTAGATCCGAGGATGTCCGAATGGGGTAACCCACCTAGATTAATCTCTAGGAACTACTGCCTGAATATATAGGGCGGATAGAGTCAACGGAGTGAACTGACACATCTAAGTAACTCCAGGAATAGAAAATAAAAATGATTCCCTAAGTAGCGGCGAGCGAACAGGGAAGAGCCTAAACCATCAACGTGTCAAGCTTACAGGCGTTGCGCTGGTGGTGTTGTGGGGCAATTTCAGAACTGACTGTAATCAGTTCGACGAGTCAAAAACTCAAAGGTTAGGTGAACGGTCTGGAAAGTCCGATCATAGAAGGTGATAATCCTGTAACCGAAAACCTGAGAGCTCGTTGGATTTTGTTCCCAAGTAGCGCGGGACACGAGAAATCTTGTGTGAATCTGCCGGGACCATCCGGTAAGGCTAAATACTCCCATGTGACCGATAGTGAACTAGTACCGTGAGGGAAAGGTGAAAAGTACTCCTAACGGAGAGTGAAATAGAACCTGAAACCGTATACCTACAAGCGGTCGGAGCTCCACTTTGGTGGGGTGACGGCGTGCCTTTTGCATAATGAGCCAGCGAGTTGCTCGTACGTTGCGAGGTTAAGAATGGACATTCGAAGCCGAAGCGAAAGCGAGTCTGAACAGGGCGTTCAGTAGCGTGCGGCAGACCCGAAACTGAGTGATCTAGCCATGACCAGGATGAAGTCCCAGTAACATGGGATGGAGGTCCGAACCCACTTCGGTTGAAAACGGAGGGGATGAGTTGTGGTTAGGGGTGAAAGGCCAATCAAACTCAGAGATATCTGGTTCTCGCCGAAATGCCTTTAGGGGCAGCGTTGTATTAGTGTACCGGGGGTAGAGCACTGAATGGGCTAGGGGGCCTACAAGCTTACCAACCCCAATCAAACTCCGAATACCGGATACATGATGTACAGCAGTGAGGCTATGGGCGATAAGGTTCATAGCCGAGAGGGAAACAACCCAGATCAACAGCTAAGGTCCCAAAGTCAATGCTAAGTGAAAAAGGATGTCAAATCGCCCAGACAGCTAGGAGGTTGGCTTAGAAGCAGCCATCCTTTAAAGAAAGCGTAACAGCTCACTAGTCGAGGGGTTTTGCGCCGATAATATCCGGGACTATAAGCATTGCACCGAAGCTTTGAACTCAATTTATTGAGTGGTAGGCGAGCGTTCCATCTACCGTCGAAGGTTGACCCGCGAGGGCAGCTGGAGGAAATGGAAATGAGTATGCTGGCATGAGTAGCGTTAAACATAGTGAAATTCTATGTCACCGTAAGCCCAAGGTTTCCTGAG
>JABIHN010000015.1:15000-28815 GCA_018649625.1 Fidelibacterota bacterium
ATAATGTGATTTATACTACCTTTCCAATATTTCAATGGTTCTCACAACCATGCAATGGTTGTGAAACTTTCATTCGAGTAGCGCAATACAATTCAGAAGCACATAGTTCATTAGAGGATGCCTTACAAGATCAACGAGTTTTACCTTTCAATCAGTCTGATGATTGGTTTCCTATTGATAATATTAATAGTTTTCAGTATCCTTATTCTAACGCCTATCCTTTAGAAGAAGGGATGGTATATGCTTGGCAAACAATGATGTTGTTACCAACAACATCTGGGATGGAAGAAATGGCTTCATCAATTTTTGCGTTTAAAATAGGAATTACCGGAACTGTGGAAACAACCAGTGCAATTTTAAGTCCACTATTAATGACGCTTCAACAAGTGTTAGGAGATGATCAATATAATGCCTTTTTTGGATCAGGTAATGTACTGCAAGGATATAATCCAACTGGACAATTAGAAATAAACGATATTAATGTAGACGAGGCAAGTTTGAATTATCTTCTTAATCAGTTCTTGAGCAATTCTTATCAAGTGCAATCAATCACGGTAGAATGATGAAAATTAATAATTATATTATTCTGTTTATTTTTATACTGTCGTTGGGATATAGTAATAAAATTGCTGTAGCAACAAAAGTTAAAGGGTTGGTAGAGATTATACCCGTTGGCAATACAGATTTTTTTAAATTAAAACCTGGAACTATCCTATCTGATGGAGATAAAATTAGAACTGGAAAATCCGGATTTGTTTCTATTATTTTCATTGATGATAAATCAATTTTAAAACTTAAAGAAAATTCGGAAGCTGTTATATCTGGTCAGCGAACAGCCGCAAGTATTTCAAAAAAAATTAATATAGATCGAGGGACTATTCGAGCTACAATTCAAAAGCAGAATACAGATTTTGTAATTCAAACACCAACATCAGTAGCTTCTGTAAAGGGAACAGATTTTTGGTTAATTACAGATCCAATTATAGGTGATTTAGTTATAGGTTTAGAAGGAATTGTAGGGTTAGTAAATACTGAGACGGGACAAGAAGTCAACGTGACAGATGGTATGTCTGGTACATCAACACCGGATGGAATTATTGGAATGAATGAAACAGATTCTAATGCTATTCCAGAAGATCCTAGTGATAATCAAGATGGTCCATCTCAAATCCGTATTTATTTAGAAGGTCCAAATGGGGAAAAAAAAGTCATGGTTATTGAATATCAATAATCTTCCCCATTCATTTTATTTTTAATAATAGTTTCCTAATGCGATATCGTTCGTTACAGTCATCTCTTCTGTTGGCAGTTTTGTACCTTTCGGGTAGTGCATTTCCGCAGTCCAATTCATTATATTATCATGAAAATCCAGCCCATGTTTTTGTAGGTGAAGAGATCGTTATATCTCAACTTTTATTTATTCATGATCCTGTTTCGTTTGGAATGTTATATTTCCGTAATAAAGGTGAAATTAGTTTTCAAGAAATTCCAATGGATTATGAAGGTGGAAAATGGCTTGGAATAATCCCAGGGTATCGAGTTACTAAAGTAGGACTTGAATATGTTACTATTTTGACAAAACGTGATGGTGGCAGAATTGCACTGCCACTTACAAATAATCCCTTTGATAATCCTTTATTTATTCAAGTTTCCCAAAAGCAAATCCAAAGTCCAAACCAATTGGTCGTAGGGCAAAAGAAAAGTACTGATGAAAAGTCAGATTTTGTTGATGCGGATATTTTGATTTTGTCTCCTGAAGACGGTTCCATGAATCGTTCTGATGAACTTGTGATTTCGGCATCTCTTTTTAATGCACCTAACATTAATCAATCTTCATTTCAAATTTTAATTGATGATATTGATTACACAAGTCAAACTATTATTTCCAGCGATGTCTTATCACTCGTTCCTGAAAAAGAATTGAATGTTGGGTTTCATCAAATTAAGATTTTATTTAAAACGACTTATGGCATGGATGTAATACCCGTGGAATGGTCATTCAATATAAATAAAGGGATGGAAAATTTGGCTCAATCTTTTATCTACAAGGGATCATTGAATGCAAAAAACTCATCGAGTACAGTTTCATCTATTTCGGTTCAAGAAAAAGAAAGTTCTGGGAAATTTGATGGTGAATTAAGTTGGATTAAAGCTCGGTATTCTTTTCGAAATTCGAGTAGAGAGTCAAGTTATATGCAACCGCTGAATCGATCTACATTATCATTGCAAATTACTGATTATTTTAAAATAGAGAGTGGGGATATTTACCCATCAGTTTCCCCTTATATTTTAGATGGAAAACGAGTGAACGGCCGGCACATCCAAGCAGATTTCAAATATGATTTCAATTTATGGAGATGGGAAATAGATGGTGCTTTTGAGTTCCAATTTGTTTCGGGATCATTAACGAGAGAAGTTCAATATCTGGAAGGGATAGATGGTGCATATGATTTATTAGAAGATGAAATAACTTATAATGATATAGGAAATCGTATCTTCAAAATTAATCGTACTGGATATACATTTCCACGCGATATTATTGCATCACGACTTGGGTTTAGTTTATTTAATAAATACAGAGGTGGTATTCATTTTTTAAAAGCAAAGGATGATTTTGATAAAATAAATATAAAAGCACCTATTTCGAGTACGCTATCAATAGATACAACTGTTTTTGGAGATACAACCTATCAATATTTTACATTGGCAAGCTTAATTGATTCTTTAAACGTATTAGGGGATACAGTTCAAATAAAATCAAGACATTGGGATGATGGTACACCTAAAGAGAATTTGGTATTAGGGTTTGATTTTGAATCTGCTTTAGATAATCGAAAGCTTTTATTCCAAATGGGGTGGAATATGAGTATGACAAATTCAAATATATGGGCAGGATTTGCGGACCAAGATTCATTAGACTTGATGATGGATACAATTAATGACGGTATGATTATGGGACAATACGAGGTTTCCAAGATAGGCGAAAATATTAAAAAATATGAGAATTTTTTTACAATCCACCCTCTCTATATGACACCCATTATTCCGATTGATCCAATTGTGGCCGAAAAAAGTATTTTTCGCGCCATATTAAATATGCCTTCTTCGGCATTTTATTTTAGAGTTAAGGGAAGTTACTCATTCAATAATCTGTTACTTGAATACAAGCAACTGGGTGCTCAATATCAAAGTTTTGGGAATCCATATCTCACGAATAATATTCGAGATTTCACAATTAATGATCGTTTATCATTATTGGGTAGGCGATTAATGATTGTAGTTGGTTATAATTATAAAGATAACAATTTGTCTGAAACAGTGATAAATCCAATTTCTACAAAAACAACAACATTTAATACGACATTGGTTCCAGGCTCAGGAGCTCCATCCATCGTTATGAATATTAAATCAATTGGAAGTTCCAATGGAGTTGATTCAGTGGATACGGATCAATATGGAAATTATTTAGGAGACAGCCGAGAAGATTCTCAAGCCCTTAATATAATGGGATCTGTCAATATACCTGGAAATTTTGAAAATTTATCTACTACTACGTCCATCAATATTAGTTCAATTACATATCGAGATAATCTTGAGATTAAAAGGGACAATACATATTTCTTTCAAAAGGCTGAAACCCAATCAATATCTTTCACTTTTTCAACAAGATTTCAATTTCCTTTAAAAACATCTACATCAATTAATCGTACTCAATTATTTATACCATTAAAAGATGAAAATGATGTGATTTATAAAGATGAAACTTCATGGACATTTATGAGCACAACAGCTCAATATTCATTCTTAAAAAATAAATTAAGAATTAACGGTGGGTTGGATTATATGACCAATGGGGAAACAGGAGATGATTTAACAAAATTATACGGTGGAAAACTTGGTGGGAGCTGGGATATCATCAATAAATTAACATTAAGTTTTAATAGTTCAATTCGATTAAATATGATTCAATTATATAAATCTGATAATACGGATAACGATGAAGATGGAAGTGTAGATGAATTTGGTGAAAACTGGGACGTAAATAGTTCCGGATTTAATTTAACTTTGGGATACCGGTTTTGATAAAACGGACTATTAAATTTTTTAAAACACATGTAGTGGATTTAGGATTAACTCTGCTTGCAATTTCTATAACCTGCTTGTTCCATTGGTTGGGTGTGTTTGATTTTCTTGAATTAAAGACCTACGATTATAGATTCCATTCAGTGCGAGGTCCATTAACTGGTTGGAGAGCGAGTGATTCTACAATTATCAAATTAGGAACAGATGTTGTTTTAGTAGATGTGGATGATGAAGCTTGGCGAATTCTAAAAGATAATAAAGTTCCTTGGCCATATCCACGGGGTGATATTTGGGCACGAGTCGTAGATAATATAGCCAATGCTGGTGCTAAGGTAATTGCTTTTGATATTCAGTTTGATTCTCCGGATGCTAGAAGCGAATATTTGAAAAGTGTTAGCAGTAAATTACCATCAGAGTTCCAAAACTATTTACCTGGTCATGGGGACATCATTTTAGCGGAATCCATTCAACGAGCACAGGAAAATGGAACGAGTGTTGTCATGGATGTAAAAATGGTAAGAGAGCCAACTCGGATTCCTCCTGATTATATTGCATATCCAGTCAAAGAAATTATGGAAGTGAATCCTGAAACAGGATTAATCAACGATATGTTGGATATTGATGGATTCTCTAGGCAATATAGTATTGCAGGTTATATGGCACATGAACCTGGTATAGCATATTTAACTTTGGGTGTAAAATGTGTAAAAGCTTTTAAGAATATTTCCGATGATTTTTCTCCTGAATTTGATCCAAAAACTTTGAATTGGAATTTTGGACCTTTAAATATTTCATCTTATGGACGAACCAATAATTTTCTTGTTAATTATTATGGTCCTCCATCTGGATATAAAATGCCTGGTCGAACTGATTTGAAACCATGGGGAACATTCCCAAGATATTCTTTATCTCAAGTATTAGATACAGACGACTTTGATTTACCGGAAGATACAGATTGGATGAGCACATTTCTTCCAGGTCAACTTCCAGAATGGGTTATTGCAATTGAAGATGAAGCTGAAAGAAATGAAATGATGGCAATGTTGGGATTAGGTGATGATTATGATATTACTCATTCTCCATTTTATAATAAAATTGTTATTGTAGGTGTTTCTGTGGAAGTACTTCATGATGTGAAATCGACACCGTTTTATAATTATTTGAATCTAAGTCAGTTAACACCAGGAATGGAAACACACGCAAATGCGATTCAAACGATACTTCACAATAATTATATTCGTATTTTTGGCGGAAAAACAACACGATTCATGGCTGAAGGATCAACTTATCCATTTTCAAATATTTTATTGATTTTGGGTTTATGTGGACTGGCATATATTTTATTAACAACCATTGAATTACATCCAATCACAGCAGGAATTATCATTTTCTCTGAAGGTTTAATTTATTATGCCTTTGCCATGGGAATGTTTGCTAACGATTATTGGTGGTTTTGGAAATCTACAATTTCAAATATTATTCCAAATAGTTTACATGACACATTTTATGATGAATTACAAGTAAATCTCCCTGGTCCTGGTGAATCTTATGTCATGCCAATTATTGCACCGATTGCAGGCCTGGTTTTTACATATGCTAGTAATATTATTTTCCAATTTCTTCATGAGCAAAAGGACAAGAAGTTTTTAAGAAATACATTTGGAACTTATATCTCTCCTGAAGTTTTGGATAAAATGTATGAAGAGAAACAAGCGCCAAAACTCGGTGGAGTTGAAGGGTATCATACAGCATTTTTCTCAGATATTCAAAATTTCTCTACTTTTTCTGAAGCGCTTGAACCCGAGAGAATGGTTGCTCTCATGAATGAATATCTCACGGTTATGTCTAAAGTTATTTTGGACAATGAAGGAACGCTCGATAAATACATTGGGGATGCAATTGTTGCTTTTTATGGTGCTCCAGTTCCTGTGGAAAATCATGAATTAAAATCATGTAAAACAGCATTAGAAATGCAAGATGCGTTAGATGATCTTCGTAAAAAATGGGAGTCTGAAGCAGATTGGCCAGATATTATTTATTCCATGCAACATAGAATAGGCCTGAATTGTGGTAAAATGGTTACGGGAAATATGGGATCTGAGATGCGGATGAATTATACAATGATGGGTGATACTGTCAATTTAGCTGCTCGATTGGAATCATCGGCCAAACAATATGGAGTTTATAATTTTGTAGGTGAGAATCTTTATGAAAAAACTAAAGATGTGTATATTTTTAGATTATTGGACTTTGTTCGAGTTAAAGGAAAGAATATTCCGGTAAAGGTGTATGAACTGATTTCATCTAAAGAGAATATAGATAATCATACAATCAATTTGATAAAAACTTTTGAAGATGGTCTGGATCATTATTACCTTCAGAATTGGGAAAAGGCATTAGCTCTATTTAAAAAATCGGAAAGTATGGAAGACCATTTTTCAGGTCGAAATACAACACCTTCTAATGTGTATATTGATAGATGTATTATGTTTAAGGAGAGTCCGCCAGGAAAAGATTGGAATGGTGTATGGACCATGACATCAAAATAAAAAGGACCTTAATCATAAAAATCGTTGAAGTAAGCTGGCTAACAATTCAAATAAATTATTAAATATTTTCTTTGGAACATTCTCGTTTTCATTCGTTTCATTTGTAATTTTCAGGATATCATTTTATGACAAATTCACGCGGACATATTCTTTGGATTGATGATGAAATCCACCATTTAAAACCTCATATATTATTTCTAGAGGAAAAAGGATATACCTTATCTCAGGCAGCCAATGGACAAGATGGAATTGCACTTTCACTCCAAAATAATTATGATCTAATTCTATTAGATCAATCTATGCCAGGGATGGATGGATTAGAGACATTAACTGAGTTGAAAAAAAATCGTAATTCATTGCCAGTCATTATGATAACTAAGACGGAAGATGAATGGCTCATGGATGAAGCTATTACAGGACAAATTGAGCAATTCCTCATAAAACCAGTGAATCCAAGTCAAATATTTATGGCGTGCAAACAGACTCTTGAGCAGATTAAACTTCAAGAAGAAAGAGCAACCAGTGATTACTTAAAAGAATTTCAAAAAATTGATGCGCGGTTAAGGGATAATTTGAATGCTGATGATTGGTGGGAATTATATAATCGTCTTGTGGATTGGCAAATAAAATTTGATAAATATAAAGACACAGGATTGGGATCAATACTTGAAGAACAAATTACATCCTGTAATCACGAATTTGTTCATTTTATAGAATCAAACTATGAAGATTGGTTAAAAACGGAAAATCGTCCAACATTGTCAATTGATATAGTGCCAAAGTATGTTCAACCGGCATTAGATAAGGGTGAAAAAGTTTGTCTTCTAGTTGTTGATTGCATGCGTCAGGATCATTTTAAGTCTATAATGGGTTTATTAGAACCTTATTTTAATATACAACTTGATTATAATATTTCATTACTTCCGACAGCAACACCTTACTCAAGAAATGCAATATTTTGTGGATTATTTCCAGATGAAATGGTTAAAAAATATCCAAAACAAGGTGATGATATGAAAAATGATTCATCGAGTTTAAATCAATATGAGAAACAGTTTATTATTGATCAATTAAAGAGAAAAGGATTGGGAGATAAACGTGTTCATTATCATAAAATTTGGGCTGTTGATGAAGGAAATAAATTTCAAAATAAGATTAATGATTACATGCAACAAGACGTGTTGGCTTTGGTTGTGAATTTTGTAGATATTCTTGCACATAAAAGTTCTCAGATGGATGTATTAAAGGAAATGGTTCCGGATGAGTCGGGATATAGAACTGCAGTTAAATCATGGTTAAATAATTCATGGTTGTTACACGTATTAAAAAAATTAAGTGAAAATAATTTTACGGTTATTATGACAAGTGATCATGGTAGTATTAGAGTTCAACGTGATGTGATGGTATCTGCAGATAGAAGTGCATCGTCTGGTGTTCGGTATAAATATGGACGTAACTTGAATACAAAAGAAAAAAATGCACTTATTATTAAAGATCCAAAAAAATACCGTTTACCTATTTTTGGACCACAGCCTAGTTATATTATTGCCAAAGATGACAATTATTTTATTTATCCAAATCAAGCGCATAAATTTCAAACAAAGTTCAAAAATTCTTTTCAGCATGGTGGAATTTCCATGGAAGAAATGATGGTACCTGTGGCAATTATGAAAGGGCGTAATTCGTGATAATTGAATGTCAATCAATCGAAGAAACACAAGAATTTGCTCATAAACTTTCTCACGAAATTCCGACTGGATCTGTTGTGGCATTATTGGGAAATCTGGGGACAGGTAAAACAACATTTACCCAAGGCTTTGCTAGGGGATTAGGAATTATGGATAGGGTTGGATCTCCAACCTTTAAATTAATTTCTGAATATGATGGAACGCCTCATAATTTATATCATATCGATTGTTATCGTCTTGAAAATGCAAATGACTTTTTAAATATAGGTGGTGAAGCATTTTTATTACAAACTGATGGAGTGACATTAATTGAATGGGCTAATATTATAGAAGAGATATTACCGTTGAATAGTATCACAATAAAATTTTCTAGAGTTGATGGACATCCTAATAACAGAAAAATTGAAATAATAAAAGTTTCTGATGAAAGTTGAATCAATATTAGCGATTGAAACATCATCAAGTATATGTGGTGTTTCCGTGATTGAAAATGGAAATACAATTAGTTTAATTGAGAAATCGGCCCACCGAAAACACGCAGAAATTCTACCTGAATTTATTAAAAATGCATTTGAAGAAAGCAATAAGTCGATTAAAAATATAGATGCAATTGCTATCAGTATAGGTCCGGGCTCATTTACAGGTTTACGAATTGGATTGGGTACTGCAAAAGGGTTAGCCTATTCTCATGACTTACCTATCATTCCAATTCCATCACTTGTATCCTTAGCCTATGGTTTAAAAGATAATACGCCAGCTAAAGGTATTTCTTATTCCCATGGAAAACGCGTTTTTTATCAAGAGTTCAATTGGGAAAATAAATGTCCAATTGGTAAAAGCAAACCTGTGGTGGGTGATATCGATACGATTATTGATAAATTAGATACATCTACATTTCAATGGAATTGTGATTCAGTTCTTTTAGATAACAATTCATTTATAAGGGCTATACCATCTGCCAAACATGTTGGATTGTTAGCCTATGAATTATCAGATAAATGGTTGATTGAAACTCCTTATACTTTAGTCCCAGAATACGTTGCGCCATTCGAAATTAGTTCAAGAGTAAAATGATAATTCGGGCAAGTAATGAAAATGATATAACAAGAATATTTCAGATTGAAAAAAGCGTATTTTTGGAGTCGGCATGGTTTAGAAAAATGATTGTGAATGAACTTTTGAAAAAATCAGATAGATATACTTGGATTATTGAAAATGAAAAAGAATTAATTGGATATTGTATGATTAGGTTTGGGCCTGGGGAAGTCCATTTAATAAATATGGCAATTGCACCATCTTTTCAACAAAAGGGATTAGGGCGAAAATTATTACAATATTTTTTAAATAATATTCCTAAAGATTCATCCGTATTTTTAGAAGTGAAACGAGGCAATCTCCCGGGCATTAATCTTTATTTAGATGCTGGATTTGAAGATATTGCCATTCGAGAAAAATATTATGAGAATGGCGAAGATGCTATTGTCATGCATCTAAAGATTTCATAGGTCTTATTAACAAGGAAAAAAGGGGAATAATAAAATTTTATGGAAAAATATTATAATTTTGATCACATATTTAATATTGATATAATGTGCAAAATTATGAATTGTCAATCCATTATATTATTTTAAAACTATGTCTTGGTTTAAAAGAAAAGATAAAAAATTTAAAGATCCTGAAAAAAAGTCAATTCCTGACGGATTATGGGATAAATGTCCATCTTGCAGTGAAATTTTATATCGTCCTGAGTTAGAGAAAAATTTATCTGTATGTCACCATTGTAAACACCATTTTCGAGTAGTACCGCAAGTATATGTAGATCTTTTATTAGATAGTGGGAGTGAAACGCCTTTATACAATAATCTTGAATCTCAGGATTTTTTAAAGTTTAAAGCTGTAAAAAAATATACGGATCAGCTACATACTGCAAAATCTAAAACAGGTGAAATGGATGCAATTAAGGTTTATAACGGAACCTTAAATGGGAAAACAGTAATCTTAGCTATCATGAATTTTAGATTTATTGGAGGAAGCATGGGATCTGTAGTTGGAGAATCAGTTTCTCGAGCTATTCAAAAAGCAGGTGAACTCAAGGTTCCATTTTTATTGGTTTGCGCTTCTGGTGGGGCTCGAATGCAGGAAGGCGCGATTTCACTCATGCAACTAGCCAAGACAAGCACACAGTTAGCCAAATTTGCAAAAAATGGCGGGCTCTTTATTCCCATTTTAACAGACCCAACTACTGGTGGAGTTACTGCCAGTTACGGCATGCTAGGAGACATTATTCTCGCTGAACCTGGCGCATTGATTGGATTTGCAGGGCCAAGAGTGATAAAACAGACTATCGGCCAGGATTTACCAAAAGGATTCCAACGTTCTGAATTTTTATTAGAAAAAGGTTTTATTGATCACATTGTTTCCCGTAGTGAAATGAAAGAAAAAATATCAACCCTGATTTCGCTACTTGTTTAATTCAATTTCGATGGTAGTATTTTAAATAAATCGTTTTGAAAAAAACTCTCCCAATCCTTTTTCTCTTTTTCTCCTGCTACCTTTTTGAAGATGAACAAAACACCAACCTAACTTTATCTCTCCATTCTGCCGGTGTTACCACAGTAAACCTAAACATTAGCCCGGAAGATTCTCTGGCAGAGTTTACTTTTGAACTCACACGGGACGACTCCACTGTACAAACAATTTCACTTCAATCTGACACACTTTTAAAAGACACGGGACTGAACCCAAACACATCCTACACCTACAAGGGTTATTGGAAAAATGGAATAGAGCGAATTGGTGAAAGCGAAACCTTGATCGTAACTACTATGGACACCTGATGTTACCCTAAACATTTATAATGTCATGGGGCGGTTAGTAAAGTCATTAAATTCAGAGAATATTAAAGCAGGTTTTCATTCTGTTCAATGGAAAGGAATTACAAACAACGGACAAAAGGTACCAAGTGGTATGTACATCGTCAGGATGAATGCCATATCAATTAATGGAAAGAAATCATATAGCAAATCTCAAAAGGTAGTTTTATTAAAATGAAAAATCCAAAAATCCTTATTACGAATGACGACGGTATTTTTGCGCCTGGCATTCGCGCCCTGTGGGAAGCAATGTCAGAGATTGGTGACGTTACGGTTGTTGCTCCAAATACAGAACAAAGTGCAGTCGGTCATGCCATAACGATATCAGATCCATTGCGAGTCGTTCCAGTAAAACGATCAGGTGGCTTTGAGGGTTTTTCTGTTTCGGGTACGCCAGCAGATTGTGCAAAAATAGCAATTAAATCTATATTAATGCAAAAACCTGATTTAGTTATTTCAGGAATTAATTCAGGTGCTAATATTGGAACCAATATAATTTATTCAGGAACGGTCTCTGCTGCTACCGAAGGAACCATGCTTGGAATTCCTTCAATTGCAATTAGTTTAGATTCGTACGAATCTGATGAATATCGTGGTGCAAAACAGGCAGCAATTAATATTGCAAAACATGTACTTCGATTTGGTGTTCCAAAAGGAACCCTCTTAAATGTGAATGTTCCATATTGTTTGCCACAAGAAATAAATGGCGTAAAAATCACAAGACAAGGACATCAATATTTTAAGGATGAATTTGAAAAACGAACCGATCCGCATGGGCGAACATATTATTGGATGAAAGGAAAGATTATAGACGAAGATGAATCGTTAGAGATGGATGGAAAAGCTGTCCGTGAAAACTATATAAGTATTTCACCTATTCATTTTAGTGTAACAAACGAATCTTATATGGGTGAGTTAAAAAGTCATTTCCTTAATGAATAAAATTCATTCAAATGGAATTGTAATATTGGATTTTGGGTCTCAATATACCCAATTGATAGCAAGACGTGTTCGCGAACAAAATGTTTTTTCCGAAATTCTTCCACCTGAAACATCCTTAGAGACTATTATAAGCCGGAACCCGGCAGGACTCATTTTATCCGGCGGACCTTCTAGTATTTTTGGAGATGAAGCACCCGAATTTGATGAATCAATTTTGAATGCAGAAATACCTATTTTAGGAATTTGTTATGGGCTTCAACTTTTAGCTCACCACCATGGTGGATCTGTAGAGTCGACCGGTCAAGGAGAATATGGTTTTGCCACTATTTCGGTTGATGATGATACCAAATTATTTTCTAAAATACCGAAAGAATCCCAAGTGTGGATGAGTCATATGGATCGTGTTTCACGAATTCCTGATGGCTGGAACGTTTTGGCTCATTCATCAAATGGTATCGTGGCGGCCATGGCTAATCATGATCAAACTAGAGTCGCTACTCAATTTCACCCGGAAGTCGCACACACAAAAGAAGGCCAATCTATTCTTCGGAATTTTTTATTTAATATCGCAACTTGTGCGCCTACATGGACAGCCGGAAATTTCATTGATGAGCAAGTGGACCTAATTCGAAAACAGGTAGGAGATGGTAAAGTTTTATGTGGTGTAAGTGGTGGAGTGGATTCTACAGTAGTGGCTGCTTTACTACACAAGGCAATTGGATCGCAATCCACAGCCGTATTAATTGATCATGGTTTGCTTCGAAAAAATGAAGCTCGTGATTGTGTTCGCGCATTAAAAAGCGGTCTTGGTGTAAATATAAATATGTTTGATGAATCTGATATTTTCCTTTCCAAATTAAAAGGTGTAACGGATCCTGAGAAAAAACGGAAAATTATTGGGAATCAATTTATTTATTCCTTTGACCGAATTTCAGCAGAATTGGGTGAAATGAAATTCCTTGCTCAGGGAACACTTTATCCGGACGTGGTTGAAAGTGGTGTAAGTAAAGGGAAAACAGCTCATATGATTAAAAGCCATCATAACGTGGGTGGGTTACCTGATGATATGACTTTTGAATTGGTGGAACCTTTACGAGAACTTTTTAAAGACGAAGTCAGGAATGTAGGTAGAGCATTAGGATTACCTGAATCATTAATTGAAAGGCATCCGTTTCCAGGACCAGGTTTAGCAGTCCGAATTATGGGTGATATTACAAAAGAACGAATTCAGATTCTTCAAGAAGCAGATCAAGTGTATATGGACATTCTACACGAAGATGGGTTGTATAATGAAATTTGGCAGGCATTTGCAGTCTTAATTCCCGTGAAAACAGTTGGTGTAATGGGAGATCAACGAACTTATGAAAGCTTGCTTGGAATTCGTGCTGTAACAAGTACAGATGGTATGACAGCAGATTGGTATCGAATGCCAGCAGATACATTGTCTAAAATTTCAAACCGAATTGTAAATTCTGTCCGTGGAATAAATCGTGTCGTATATGATATCACATCAAAACCGCCTGGCACAATTGAGTGGGAATAAAATCAATTGTTAATTGTCAATTATTAATGGTGAATTGGTAATTCGATGAAGAAAAATATTGTAAAAGATAAAAGTTTTGATTTTGCAATTAGAATTGTGAAATTATATCAATATTTAACTACGGAAAAAAACGAGTA
>JABIHN010000098.1 GCA_018649625.1 Fidelibacterota bacterium
AAAAGCCATTGCTTCTGCAAAGCCACGGGCACTCTGTACCATTGTAATCGCTGCAGTCAGCGTAGTCTTACCATGATCAACGTGACCAATCGTTCCGATGTTCACGTGAGGTTTCGTTCTTTCAAATTTTTCTTTAGCCATTATTAAACTCCAACAATATTTTTTATTTAGAAACTTTTCCGTGCACTTTTTCAAGTATCTCTGTTTCGATACTGGCTGGCACTTGTTGATACTTCGCGAATTCCATATGAAAAACAGCTCGACCCTGAGTAATAGAACGAAGGTCCGTAACATAACCAAACATTTTACTTAAAGGTACAAATGCTCTTACAACTTGAGCTTTATTACGCTGTTCCATTCCTTCAATCTTTCCACGTCGTGAGCTAAGGTCACCCATTACATCACCTAAATATTCATCAGGCACTATTACTTCAACACTCATAATCGGTTCCATTAATTTCGGAGACGCCTTTTTACAAGCAGCCTGAATTGCCATAGAACCTGCAATTTTAAATGCCATTTCATTACTATCTACATCGTGATAAGATCCAAAAATCAATTCAACACGAATATCTTCGATGGGATACCCAGCAATTACGCCATTCTTAATAGCTTCTTTCATCCCAGCATCAACCGATGGTATATATTCCCGAGGAATAACTCCACCTACAATCTTATTTTCAAAATGATACCCTTTACCAGGCTCATTAGGTTCTACATTAATGACTACATGGCCATATTGCCCACGGCCACCAGACTGCCTAACAAATTTCATATCAACGCCTGAGACAGCTTTTGTGATAGCTTCGCGATATGCAACCATAGGCTGACCAATATTAGCTTCGACTTTAAACTCACGAAGCAACCTATCGACCAATATCTCTAAATGCAACTCGCCCATCCCAGCGATGATGGTTTGACCCGTTTCTTCATCAGTAGAAACTCGAAAAGTAGGATCTTCTTCACCTAATTTTTGCAATCCCTTCGATAACAAATCTTGATCACCTTTACTAACAGGCTCTACAGAAACTGCGACCACAGGTTCAGGAAAGTCCATTGATTCTAACAAAATAGTCTTTTTCTCATCACAAAGAGTATGCCCAGTCTTAACTTTTTTCAAGCCAACTGCAGCAACAATCTCACCCGTTCCAACAAAATCGCGCTCTTCACGCTTGTTAGAATGCATCAATAAAATACGGGAAATTCTTTCTCTTTTTCCAGATGACGGATTATATACATAAGAACCAGCATTTAATCGACCAGAATAAACCCTCATGTAAGTCAATTTTCCAACAAAAGGATCAGTCATAATTTTAAAAGCAAGAGCACTAAACGGTTCTTCATCATTCGGTAAACGCGTCATTGCCAAATCAGAATCATCAGGATCCACCCCGTTTATAGCACCTACGTCCATTGGAGATGGTAATAAATTGATAACCGCATCTAACAATCTTTGCACACCTTTATTTTTAAAAGCCGAACCACACAAAGTTGGGATAAAAGTATTGTCCAGACAACCCTTTCGAATAGCTGCTTTCAATTCATCAACGGTGATTTCTTCATCAGCGAGATATTTCTCCATTAAATGTTCATCGTAAGTAGCGGTTTCTTCAATAAGATGATGACGCCACTTTTCAGCTTCTTCGAGCATGTCAGTGGGAATATCGCCATATTCAAATCTTGAGCCCATGGTACTATCATTATACAAAATTGATTTCATCTCCATGAGATCAATTATACCTGTAAACATTTCGCCAGCACCAATAGGCACTACTAACGGTAACGGATTCGCACCCAAGCGATCTTTAATCATTTTTACAACATTAAAGAAATCTGCACCAACACGATCCATCTTATTTACAAAGGCGATTCGCGGTACATCGTACTTATCTGCTTGGCGCCAAACAGTTTCACTTTGAGGCTCAACACCACCAACTGCACAGAAAACACCAACCGCTCCATCCAAAACCCTTAAAGACCTTTCTACTTCTACGGTGAAATCAACGTGTCCAGGTGTATCAATTATATTTATTCGATGATCTTCCCACATACATGTTGTAGCTGCCGATGTAATCGTAATACCACGTTCTTGCTCTTGTTCCATCCAATCCATCGTTGCAGCACCATCATGCACCTCACCTATGCGATGAGTTCTACCTGTATAAAATAAAACGCGCTCAGTTAGAGTGGTCTTACCCGCATCAATATGTGCCATAATACCAATATTTCTAACTTGCTCTAAATTTGTTTTTTTCACTTTACTTTTATAAATCCAAGTTTATCTAAAATGCGCAAAGGCTTTATTTGCATCCGCCATACGATGAGTATCATCTTTTTTCTTTATCGCTCCACCTTCACCGTTTGCAGCTGAAATTAACTCTGAAGCGAGCTTATCAGACATCGGTTTCCCGGCCCGACCACTTGCAGCATTAATAAGCCAATGCGATGCTAAGTAAAATCTTCTATTTTTCGGAACTTCTATAGGAACTTGATAGGTTGCTCCACCAACTCTTCGGGACTTAACTTCCACGGAGGGCGATGTATTTTCAATAGCTTTTTCAAATATTTTTAATCCATCAGTTTTAGTGCGACTTTTAATAAGTTCCATTGCACCGTAAAATATATTTTCAGCGATACCTTTTTTTCCTTTTTTCATGATATAGTTTACAAACTTCGCAACCGATATATCATTATATACTGGATCAGGTAATATCTGTCTTTTTTCTGGTCTTCTACGTCTCATAATTTTATTTAGGCTTTTTAGCTCCATAACGTGAACGACTTGTTTTTCGATCACTTACTCCAGCAGTATCAAGCGTACCACGAACAACGTGATATCTTACTCCCGGCAAATCCTTTACACGACCACCTTCTATAAGAACAATACTGTGTTCTTGCAAGTTATGCCCTTCACCTGGGATGTAAGCCGCAACTTCCATTCCATTTGTCAACCTAACACGCGCAACTTTACGCAAAGCTGAATTAGGTTTTTTAGGTGTCGTGGTATACACTCGAGTACAGACTCCACGCTTTTGCGGGTTACTCTGCAATGCCGGTGTGCTAGTTTTCTTATAAACTCGCTTCCGGCCTTTTCTTATTAATTGATTTATCGTCGGCATATCGTTTTATCCTAAGCCTATAAAATTACGGTTGAAAATGAAATAAATGCAATAATTGTTTTTAGTTTTTTTCATTATTTTAAGCTAATGCTTCACCTAATTCTAAGGAAGCATCATCGTCAATATTATGTCCAACAAGCACATCTCTTATACCTGGAGTACCCGTTCCAGCTGGAATTAAGCGACCTACTGCGACATTTTCTTTTAGACCTAGCAAATAATCTGTTTTTCCTGCTGTTGAAGCATCCGTTAAAACACGTGTAGTTTCCTGAAATGATGCAGCAGAAATAAAACTTTCAGTATTTAATGAAGCTCGCGTAATTCCCATCAAAATAGGTTCAAACGTTGCGGGCTTCGGCTTATGATAGGACGCAACTTTCTTCCCGTCAGCCTTAAGATCTTTATTTATGTCTAAAAATTCAGAACGATCAATCATAGAGTCAGGCTCTAAACCTGAATCTCCAGGTTCACCAACAATAACCATACTTGAAATTCGTTCATTTTCCGCAAAAAATTCACGCTTTGCTATCTGATCTTGCTCTAAGAACCAGGTATCTCCAGTCTCTTTTACCTTAACTTTTTGCATCATTTGACCAACAATAACTTCAATGTGCTTATCGTTAATTTTTACACCTTGCAGTCGATACACTTCTTGAATCTCATTAACTAAATAATCGACAACAGCTGACGGTCCAAGTACATGCAAAATATCCGCAGGAGAGATAGCACCTTCACACAATTCGGTACCAGCATTAATATTATCACCTTCGTGAACAATGACATGCTTACCATAAGGAATTGAGTATGTTCTCTCTTCTCCATCTACGCCTAAAACGTGAATCTTTCTAACACCTCTCTTGGTATCCCCATATCTAACAATTCCATTAATTTCGGTCATAACTGCAGGGTTTGCTGGTTTACGCGCTTCAAATAATTCTGCAACACGTGGAAGTCCACCTGTAATATCTCGAGTTTTACCAACATCCTTCGGAATTTTAACCAAAGTTTGTCCACGATTAACTTTTTGCCTATCAGTGACAACTAAAGTAGCCTTTACGGGAAGAATTGTTCCTCCAGCTAATATTTTTCCATCTTTATTAATAATTTCAATATGAGGGCTTAATTTTCTATCACGTGCTTCAACAACAACCATTTGTTTTTTACCGCCTTCAACGGACTCCACAGCGTAGGTCTCACCTTCATGAAAATCTTTTAAGGAAACCAATCCTGTATCTCGTGCTAAAATAATATCCGTGTAAGGATCCCATTGGATTATTGTTGTATTTGCAGTTATGTCTTCGCCTTCATTTACGAATATAGTTGAGCCATAAGGCACATTAAATGATGCATTCTCAGTACCATCTTTATCAACTATAAATAATTTGGCATGACGAACCATACAACGACGAACGCTTGTGCCACTTTCATCTACAGTGTCAGCAAAATCGTAATTTTCAGAGAACTTAACTTTTCCAGGTCTCTTCGTTACCATTTCAGATTGCTCAATAATACGTGTGGCAGTACCACCAATGTGAAATGTACGAAGTGTTAACTGCGTACCCGGTTCTCCAATACTTTGCGCAGCACGAATTCCGACTGCAGTACCAATATCAACCAATTGATGAGTTGAAAGATCCCAGCCATAACACTTAGCACAACATCCACGTTTTGCTTCGCAGGTAAGAATTGAACGGATTTGAATATTTTCTACTCCGCTATCGCCAATAATTTCAGCATCCCTATCTTCAATGACAGCTCCAGCCTTCACAACGACTTCACCTTTAACGATAAAATCATCTAAAATAGTTCGGCCAAGAATTCGATCTGACAAAGGTTCAATTATTTCTTCACCTTCTTTCAAATCGGCAATTAATACTCCATTAATTGTATCACAATCGGTGATATAAACCACCACATCTTGTGCAACATCAACCAGTCTACGAGTTAAATATCCAGCATCAGCAGTTTTCAATGCAGTATCTGCCAGACCTTTACGGGCACCATGAGTTGAAATAAAATACTCAAAAACGGATAAACCTTCTTTAAAATTAGATGTAATTGGTGATTCAATAATTTCACCAACTCCACCCTTCATTGATTTTTGTGGTTTCGCCATTAATCCACGCATTCCAGCTAGCTGCTTAATCTGATCTTGAGAGCCACGTGCGCCTGAATCGGCCATCATATAAACAGGATTGAATCCTTCACGATCTTCACGCAATGAATCCATCATGGAAGTAGCGACACGATTAGTCGCATGCGTCCAAATATCAATTACTTTATTATATCGCTCACCATCTGTTAAGATATGTCGATCAAATTTGGATTTAATGTCATCAACTTCAACTTGAGCATTTGATATTATATCATTTTTTCTGTCCGGTATTAATACATCACTTATTGCAATTGAAACTCCACTGACTGTTGCCATACTAAATCCGAGTTCCTTCAAACGATCTAAGAATATTACGGTTTTATAATTACCAGTAACTAAATAAGCATTATGAACAATTTTAGTTAAATTTTTCTTACCTACAATCTGATTTACAAAATCCATACCAGCGGGCAATATTGAATTAAATATAATTCTCCCAACGGTTGTATCCTTAATCCATTCACCGTTATGACGAACATTTACAATGGCATGAAGTCCTACAGATTTATTCTCATAAGCAAGCAATCCTTCTTCAATGGATCCAAATAATTTTCCCGCACCTTTATCTGATTTTTTAGGTAAAGTAAGATAATAACATCCAAGAACCATATCCTGAGATGGCACGGCAATCGGTTGACCATTAGCAGGGTGAAGAATATTATGGCTTGCAAGCATAAGCATTCTGGATTCCATTTGAGCTTCCAATGAAAGAGGAAGATGAACAGCCATCTGGTCTCCATCAAAATCAGCATTAAATGCTGAACAAACTAATGGATGCAACTGAATTGCTTTACCTTCAATTAACACTGGCTGAAATGCTTGAATTCCTAGCCTGTGAAGCGTTGGTGCTCTATTAAGTAGCACTGGATGATCTTGCACGACATATTCTAGAACTTTATAAACAACTGGCTCTCGATTTTCAACCATTAATTTAGCGCTTCTCGGTGTTTGTGTATATCCGCGAGCCATAAGTTCATGAATCATATGAGGCTTAAATAACTCTAGTGCCATATTTTTTGGCATTCCACATTCGTGAAGCTTTAGGCTAGGACCTACAACAATAACAGAACGACCAGAATAATCAACACGTTTTCCAAGTAAGTTTTGACGAAATCTACCTGACTTTCCTCGCAACATATCAGAAAGCGATTTTAGAGGGCGTCGAGACCCACTACGAATTGCAGTTTTCCGACGGTTATTATCAAAAAGAGCATCAACTGCTTCTTGCAGCATTCTTTTTTCATTTCTTAAAATTACATCGGGAGCTTTAATTTCCATTAATTGCTTCAAACGATTATTTCGAATAATAATCCGTCGATAAAGATCATTTAAGTCAGAAGCTGCAAATCTACCGCCTTCCAATGGAACTAATGGTCTTAATTCTGGTGGAATTACTGGTAGTATAGAAACAATCATCCAATCTGGTTTGTTTAATCTTTTTTTAGTAGGGTCTGGAACAAATGACTTTACAACTTTTAATCGTTTCAAAGCATCAGCTCTCTTCTGCTTTGATTTAGATGTTTTAACTATATCTACTAATTCATTTTTTAATTCTATAATGTTTAACTTTGATAACATTTCATTCATAGCTTCACCACCCATGGTTGCTATAAAATAATTATCATTATCTCTATCTTCTTCAGAAACACCCATGTACCCAAATTGTGCTTCTAACTCTAGATACTCATCTTCTTCAATTAATTCAAATCGTTCACGACCACTTTCACCCGGCTCAATAATCATAAACATTTCGTAGTAAATAACTCTCTCTAAATCTTTTGTGCTTTTTCCAGCAAGATAACTCAATTTACTAGGGATAGAACGCAAATACCATATATGAACTACTGGCACAGCCATAGTAATGTGTCCCATACGTTCACGACGAACTTTTTTGCGTGTAACTTCTACACCGCATCGATCGCAAATAATACCACGATAACGAATGCCTTTATATTTACCACAATGGCACTCATAATCTTTTACCGGTCCAAAGATTTTCTCACAGAAAAGGCCATCTTTTTCAGGTTTATATGATCGATAATTTATTGTCTCAGGCTTTAACACTTCCCCGTATGAACGGGCAAGAATCATTTCTGGAGACGATAATCCAATAGTGATTGAATTAAATTTTTTCGAAGTGTCAATATTATTTGATTGGATGTAAGTCAAAGCTAGTACCCCTTATTAATCCAGTTCTACATCAATGCAAAGACCTTGTAATTCTTTGATCATTACATTGAAAGATTCAGGTGATGAAAATTCTGGCATTTGTTCGCCACGTACGATGGAATTATAGACTTTAGATCTACCTTCAACATCATCAGATTTAACAGTAAGAAGCTCATGAAGCGTATGCGCTGCACCATAAGCCTGCAATGCCCACACTTCCATTTCACCTAAACGCTGTCCACCAAATTGAGCTTTACCGCCCAATGGTTGTTGCGTAATCAGTGAGTAAGGACCCGTTGAACGTGCATGCATCTTATCGTCAACCATATGACTTAATTTCATCATATAGATAATTCCGATTGTGATAGGATTGTCAAAATACTCTCCAGTTTTACCGTCGATTAATCGAGTTTTTCCCGATGCTGGCAATCCTGCTTTTTCCATTTCCTTCGCTACTTCTTTTGGAGTTGCGCCATCAAAGACAGGCGTAGCAAACTTAGTTCCGATAACGTCGCCAACCCAACCCAGCATTGTTTCATACAACTGGCCAAGGTTCATTCGAGATGGAACACCCAATGGATTTAATACAATATCTACCGGTTTTCCATCTTCAGTGAAAGGCATATCTTCTTCAGGGACTATAATCGCAACTATCCCTTTATTTCCATGACGCCCAGCCATTTTGTCACCTACAGAAATCTTTCGCTTCTGAGCAACAAATACTTTGGCTAGTTTAAGGATTCCTGGCTGTAATTCATCACCAACTCGCAATTTGAATATTTTACGTTCAAGTTGAGTTTCAATGTTAGCCCATTCCTCTCTAAAAGAACGCCATACAGATTTAATCTTTTTCCAAACAAGAATATCTTCTACCCAAGATTCATCTTGAGCAAATCGCTCCATATCAAAAGTATTTATTCGTTTCAAAGTAAGTTTTGTAGATTTCTTAATCAACGTTTTACTCGATCCTAACTGACGAATACCATTTGAAATTTGATCTGTTAAGAGATTTGTTAATTTCTCATCACGAGATTCTTTAAGCCGTTTTTTCTGTTCGCCTGCACTTTTGCGATAAAGGAGAATCTGTTCACGTTCTTCTTTTTTTGTTCTTTTGGCTTGTTTTTCAAAAAGCTGAGTTTTAATAACTACACCTTTAATACCCGGCTCAGCTCGCTTAGAAGCATCTTTAACTTCTCCAGCCTTTTCACCGAAAATTGCTCTAAGCAATTTTTCTTCGGGAGTAGGGTCAGTTCCACCTTTCGGTGTTACCTTCCCAATTAAAATATCGCCTTCTTTAATTCGAGCACCAACACGAATAATACCTGATTCATCAATATCTTTCGTTGATTCTTCACTTACATTTGGAATTTCAGGTGTTAATTCTTCTTGACCTCTTTTCGTATCACGAACTTCTAATTCCACTTCATTACAATGGACAGAACTAAAAACATCATCTTTTACAAGGCGCTCACTTAAGACAATAGCATCTTCAAAGTTGTACCCACGCCATGGCATAAAAGCAACACGAACATTAGACCCCAAAGCAAGTTCACCAAGTTGAGTAGCAGCACCATCTGCTATAACATCACCTTTTTTAACTTGTGTACCAGCACCAAGAAGTGGTCGCTGATTATGCACAGTATTTTGATTTGTTCGGTGATATTTCTTTAATTTCACTTCAACAATATTTTCACCCTCAAAAAGCGCCAAAGAATCCATTACATCTTTTCTTTTAATGAGTATTCGTTCAGAATCAGCATAAGTGATTCTACCATTTACAGGTGAAGCAACTGCAGATCTTGAATCTATTGCAACTTTTCTTTCAATTCCGGTCCCCACAATTGGTGATTGTGGTTTCATCAACGGAACTGCTTGACGTTGCATATTTGAGCCCATTAAAGCTCGATTAGCATCATCATGCTCAAGAAAAGGAATTAGAGCTGCCGCAACACTTAAAATTTGGTTAGGTGAAACTTCAACATAATTCACATCATCTGGAGTTACAATTGGAAAATCACCTTTATTACGAGCTCGAATTCTTTCTTCAATTAACTTACCTTTATCATTACGCTTAGTTGAGGCTTGCGCAACAAGAACCCGATCTTCATCATCCGCCGAAAGGTATTCAATCTTATTGGTAACTAAATTATCATTATTTAGTTTTCTAACTTTTCGGTAAGGCGACTCAATAAATCCATGATCGTTTACTTCAGCAAACATAGCCAAAGAAGATATAAGACCAATATTTGGACCTTCAGGAGTTTCAATAGGACATAGGCGGCCATAGTGAGTATAATGTACATCTCGGACTTCAAAACCGGCTCTCTCACGAGTTAAACCACCTGGCCCAAGTGCAGAAATACGTCTTTTATGAGTAATTTCAGCTAAAGGGTTAGTTTGATCTCCAAATTGCGAAAGTTGGGATGTACCGAAAAAAGTACTAATTACGGTTGTAACAACACGCGAATTAATTAAATCTTGCGGGGTGATACTCTCAGATTCTCTCAAATTCATTCTATCATGAATTGTACGAATCATTCTACTTAATGCAACACTAAATTGGTTTGTTAATTGTTCACCAATTGTTTTTACGCGTCGATTACCTAGATGATCAATATCATCAACACCACGTTCACCTTTTCGCATCTCAATTAAAAAGTTAATCACCTGAATAATATCATCCATTGTTAAGACAGTATCTTCTACAGGTACATTTAAATTGAATTGCTGGTTCAAACGATAACGACCTACTTGACCTAGATCATATTTTTTAGGACTAAAGAAAATTCGCTCAATAAATTTTTGAGCTGTTTCCAAGTTTGGTGCCTCACTTGACCTAACAAGTTGATAGACAACCGCCAAAGCTTCTTCTGTACTTCGGGTTGGATCTTTTTCAATAGTATTTAATAGCAACAATGAATGAAAGTCCTTATTTCCATCCACGACGGTGATTTTTGTAACACCACCTTCTTTTAAAGCTTCAGCATTTTCGACAGTAAGTTCAGTGCCGCCTTCAAAAAAGATTTCACCCGTACGAGTGTTTACAACATCTTCAGTGATTGTTGCGCCAATATATTTATCGATATTGCCTTTTTTGGGATTAATAGTCTTCAAGGAACCAAATGCATTAAATATATCAGCATTTGTGGAATACCCTAAAGCTCTTAACAACATAGTTACTGGGAATTTTCTACGTCTATCAATGATAACGAATAAACAGTCATTAATATCGGTTGTAAAATCAACCCACGATCCACGCGCCGGAATAATTCTAGCTTGAAACAGCTTTGTTCCATTTGGATGAATCGATTCATCAAAGAATACACCTGGCGACCTTTGAAGCTGGGAGACAATAACACGTTCAGCACCATTAATAATAAAGGTACCTTTGTCGGTCATATAAGGAATATTGCCAAAGTAAACATCTTGTTCTATACTTTGAGCAAATTCATTTTTATTATTTTCGTCTGTAATATGCAACGCTAAACGTACTCGCAGAGGTGCCGAATAATTTACACCCCGGTCCATACATTCATCTGGTGAGTATTTTGGTCGACCTAGGTAATAAGTCTTGTATTCCAAAATGTAATTCCGATGTGAATCTTCGATTGGAAAAACATTGTTAAAAACTCCCTCTAATCCGATTTGCTCTCGTGCTTCTTGAGGAATCCATTCCTGCAAGAAAGTTTGATAAGCCTTAGTTTGAATCGAGAGAAGGTCAGGTACATCCACGAACGCAGGAATCTTTGAAAAAGATTTACGATCAGCGAATTGATCCATAGTCATTGAAGCTCCCAATTAAGCCTCCTGATGTTTATGTGTTGAAAGAATAAAAGGTAAAAGTTGCTTAAAGTTAAGCAACTTCAACTTCAGCACCAGCTTCTTCGAGCTGTGCTTTAATGTCATTAGCTTCCGATTCAGAGATTCCTTCCTTCACCGCTTTTGGTGCTGAATCAACTAATTCCTTTGCTTCTTTTAGTCCTAAATCTGTTATGGCACGAACAGCCTTGATCACACTGATCTTTGCTTGGCCTGGGGATTTAAGAATTACGTCAAATTCAGTTTGCACTTCTGCAGCTGCGTCACCAGCAGCCGGTCCGGCTGCGATGGCAACAGGGGCTGCTGCGGTTACACCAAATTTGTCTTCAATTTCACTGATAAGTTCTGAAATTTCTACCATATTTGACTCTTCAAGATATGATAAAACTTCTGCGCGAGAAACTGCCATTTGCAATACTCCTTACTGGTTTTTTAAGATTAAGATTTTTGTTCTTTTAAACTATTCAATACACCGACCGCATTTTGCATTGGTGCGTTTAAAGTTGACACTAACTTCTGCAAGGGGCTGTTAAGCATTGCAACCAACTGAGAAAGTAATTCTTCCTTATTTGGCATGTCAGCTAACTTTTTGAATTCTTCTCCGGCGAGAAATTTACCTTCAAAAATAATCCCCTTCACAGTGGGTAAATCATTGTCTTTAGTAAATTCTTTTATTACTTTAGCCGGCGCAACTGGTTCATCATACGAAATAGCAATTGCGGTAGATCCGTTTAATACTCCGTCAAGTCCTTTAATATCATTTTGCTCTGCAGCTAGTTTAATTAATGTATTTTTTGCAACCTTAAATTCCACATTGGCTTTAAAAAATTCCCCACGAAGTCTAGTAATATCACCGACATTTAGTCCATGATACTCAGTGAAATAAATTGCTGTAGCCTTCGAAAAGGACTCTTTTAATTCATTTACTTGATCAATATTTTTTGTATTAGGCATAAGTTTATTTTATAGATGAAGGGTCAATTTGAATTCCAGGACCCATTGTTGAAGAAATAGACATTTTTTCTAAATACTGGCCCTTTACAGAAGCTGGGCGTGCTTTCATAATCGTATCATAAATAGTTTTAATATTTTCGGTTAATTTTTCTGTTCCAAAAGATACTTTACCACAGCTCACATGGATGATTCCTGTTTTTTCAACTCGAAGTTCAACCTGGCCTGCTTTTAAATCTTTTACTGCCTTTACAACATCCATCGTTACAGTTCCACTTTTCGGATTAGGCATCAATCCTTTTGGTCCAAGAATTTTTCCGAGCTTACCCAATTCACCCATCATATCAGGTGTAGCCACAATTTTATCAACGTCTGTCCAACCATTTTTAATTTTAGTTAGATATTCTTTATTGCCAACATAGTCAGCACCAGCATCAGTAGCTTCTTTTTCTTTTGGACCTTGGGCTAGCACTAAAACAGAAACTGTCTTACCCGTACCGTGAGGCAAAGGAGTCGTAACACGAATATTCTCTTCAGCATGCTTTGGATCAACATCCAAATTAAACGCCAAATCCACACTTTCATCAAACTTGGTATATTTCATCTCCTGCACCATTTTAATTGCATCAGAGAGAGAATAGGATTTCAATTTGTCATAGCCATCTACGACTGTTTTCATATTTTTTGTAAGATTCATTATATTATTTAACCCTTGAGCTCTATGCCCATAGAGACACAAGTCCCTTTGATCATTTCCATAGCCTGTTCGATTGTATTCGCATTTAAATCAGGCATTTTAATTTCTGCTATTTCACGAATATCCGATTTAGAGACAGACCCAACTTTTTCTCGATTGGGTTCTCCTGATCCTTTTTTAATATTAGCATACTTAAGAATCAACCTTGCAGCCGGGGGTGTTTTTGTAACAAACGTAAAACTACGATCTGCATAAACAGTAATTTCTACGGGAATTACATCTCCCATTTTATCCTGAGTAGCAGCATTAAATGATTTGCAAAAATCCATAATATTTACACCCTGCTGACCCAATGCTGGACCGACGGGAGGTGCTGGATTTGCTTTTCCAGCTGGAATTTGCAACTTAATAAATCCGATTACTTTTTTAGCCATGATACTTTAAACCTTTCTAACTTTCCATTTTCACTTGAAGATAATCTAATTCTACTGGTGTCTGACGACCGAAAATACTCACCAACACTTTTATTTTTTGTTTGTCATGATTGACTTCCTGAACCAATCCCGAGAAGTCCATGAATGGTCCATCTGTAACCTTAACTGAATCACCAACTTTGTAAGGAGCTGCTTCCGTGACTCGAAGCGGGCCATCTCCCCCATCAAAATCACCTAAAAATCTTTGAGCTTCATCCGGACGGAGAGCTTGAGGTTTTCCCTTTGGACCAACAAAGGACATAACTCCATTTACACTCTCTAAAAGATACTTTGTTTCTTTATTCAAGTCCAAATGAACCAATAAATAGCCAGGAAAAAACACTCTTTCTTTAATTTTTTTCTTTCCGTCACGCATTTCAACAATATTTTCAGTAGGGACTAAAATATCACTAATTTGCTCACCCATTTCCGATGTTTCAATGTCGAAAAGAATTGCATCTCTAATCTTTTTTTCCTTTCCGGAAATAACGCGTAATGTATACCAATCCATGATTACAAAATGAAGTTTAATATTTTTGACAAAAGAAAATCCACAAAGAATAAAAACACAATTAAAATGAGAGACAAGGTAAGAACAACATAGGTAGACCCTTTCAGCTCATCCCAATTCGGCCAAGATACCTTACTCATCTCAAACTGTACATCAGCTATAAACTGCTGAAGTTTTTTAAACATCTTTTTTCCTTACGTTTCACTCTTCGTTAAAAGAGTTTTAATTATTTGCAATACGAATCTGTCAATCTACTAATCTTGCAGGAGAGACAGGACTTGAACCTGCAACCTACGGCTTTGGAGGCCGTTGCTCTACCAATTGAGCTACTCTCCTATCAATAACTGAAAACATCATATCCAATGAACTATTTCGTTTCTTTAAATAAAACGTGCTTTCTAATTACAGGATCAAATTTTTTATATTCAACACGACCAGGATGAAGCTTTTTACTTTTCGTGATAGTATAACGATAGCCAGTTCCTTCTGTGCTTTCGATATGAATAATTGTGCGTTTACTGTTACCAGCCATGAAAACCTACCTTATTCAGCGATTGCAGTGACAACACCTGCACCAACCGTATGTCCACCTTCACGAATAGCAAATCGTAATTCTCTATCCATAGCGATGGGTGTGATTAATTCAACATCAAATTCTACATTATCTCCAGGCATAACCATTTCAGTTCCACTCGGCAAAGTA
>JABIHN010000099.1 GCA_018649625.1 Fidelibacterota bacterium
TATTGTTCTGCAGGAAGGCCAAAAGCGTCCCAACCCATGGGATGCAATACATTAAAGCCCTGCAGACGCTTAAAGCGGCAATAAATGTCAGTAGCAGTGTATCCTAATGGGTGGCCAACATGCAAACCAGTACCTGATGGATAGGGAAACATGTCCAGGACGTAAACTTTTTCCTTTTCGAGGTCAACTTCTACCTTAAAGGTTTTCTGTTCTTCCCAGTGTTTTTGCCATTTGGCTTCGATTGTTAAATGATTGTATTGCATAAAGAATAGGGCATGAAATTAAATCCATGCCCCTGAAAATTAAATAAGTCTTTTAATCTAATTTAGCATCGTTTTGTTCTTTTAGAACATAAATGAAAATCCAATAGATATGCTTTCATCTGTATCTTTATACAAGTTTGCAATGTCCAAATCTTTGTTTTTGTTAGCATCATACCGTGTATTATACTTATTTGTATAATTGAAATCGATTGAAAGCATTTCGTAAAATGTTGCAATAGAAACTTTTAATTCATGTTCTAAAAGATATTCTTCAAAATTATCAACTCGTGGCTTAAAATAGAATCGATAATCAAAGACAAGTCCACCATCCATTAATTTTAATTTAATTTTAGGACGAATTGAATGTCGAAAAAATTCGGATGTAGAATCAACATTAGTATAAGTGGTATCGTATGTATAATAGTCTTCATAATAATAATAATCAGCATCATTCAATGTAGAATCAATATTCCCCATGACTGGGATTTCATATGTTTCAGATTCTGCTAAGAAAGCATAACTAATAGATAAACCCAATGGAAGAGCAACTTTACCACCTAAACCATAATTAAGCCTGTTTTTTAAGCCTAAACTATTATCAAAGGATTTTTGTAAGAATAAAAATGGTGAAAATTGTTGATGCGCCCAAATATCAAACTTAAAAGTTATATATTGATCGTCTGTGAATGGAATGCCATCAAATTTATCATCACTGCGATTAAACCCTAAATAAAGTTCTGTATCTGTTAAAGGCCCAACATCCCCATTCAGTGTAAAATCAAAACCATAATATTTTGAAATAAAATCGGTATTTCCTTTATCTTGAGAAAAACTAAAATCCACGCTTGTAAACATTTCGCGACCTCTTGATTCTTCTGCGTCGGTTGAATCTGAATCTTGTCCAAATACAGGCATTAAAACAAAAGGAATTAATAATAACAGTTTTAAGAATTTTATAAACATTGGTATTGTCCTTGAATTGTGTATTAAAATATAATTTTTAAATTTGCAAAAAAAAAAGGGTGCGTTAATCGCACCCTTTTTATAGTTTTATCAAAAAAGATAAAGGTTATTTGTCTCCAAATAATTTACCAAAGATACCTTTCTTAGGACCTTTGCCTTTTCCTTTCTTTCCTTTTTTACCTTTCTTCTTTTTCTTCTTCTTTATATCTGCACTGGCAAACACAGTATCATTACTGTCTTTTTTAATAGCAAATTCAACTTGATCAGCATTAACTGCTGTCTTAGCTGGTAAAACTGCTACTAGAGATAAGATTACAAGAGTAGAAATGAATGATTTAAATAAACGTGTCATACATACTCCTTATTTTGTTAGTTTGGTATACCATTACTTGTCAAAAAAACTTTGACTAGTCGAAAAGAATCTATTTAAGATTTCACTCTCAAGTCAAGATAATTAAACTGATTTAGTTGGGTAAAGTGATATTTATCACAATCTCTTTAATTATTATATTTACCCGCTCAATTTTATTATTTAAAATTGCCCGTTTATTTTGGAACTAATTTTAGTTTTATACATAGTTCATATTAAAAATCAAGGAGACTTAAATTGATACAAATTGAAAATTTGTCAAAAAATTATGGGGATGTAAAAGCAGTCAAGTCTATCTCATTCACACTAGAAGATAAAGAGATTGTAGGTTTTCTCGGCGCAAATGGTGCTGGAAAAAGTACAACTTTAAAAATGATAACTGGATTTCTTACACCTACATCAGGTAATGTAATTATCGATGGATTAAATATTATAGATGATAGTCAAGAAATTCAAAAACAAATTGGATACTTACCTGAACTAAACCCTCTGTATAGTGAAATGAAAGTATATGAATATTTGAAATTTCATGCTGAAATTCGTGGGATTAAAGGTCATGAATTTAAAATAGCACTTGAAAAAGTTGTTGTGGATTGCTCATTACAAGGTATTGTTCATCGAACCATAGGAGAGTGCTCAAAAGGTTATAAACAACGAATTGGGTTAGCTGCTTCTATGATACATAACCCCAAAATTCTTATACTTGATGAGCCTGTATCGGGCTTAGATCCAAATCAGATTGTTGAAATTAGACGATTAATTAAAAAATTAGGGAAAGAAAAATTAGTTTTAATGTCGTCTCATATTTTACAAGAAATTCAAGCAACCGTTGATCGGATAATAATAATAAACCAAGGTGAAATTGTTGCAGACGGATCAAGCGAAGAATTGATTACTGACTCTAAAGGTTTAACGCAACTTCATCTTGAAATTTTGAATGCAAATGAAAATGACATTCAAAATATGAAAGCAATTATTCCGAGTATAACAATAAGCTCAATTGACAAACAAGATAACTCAATTATAGTTAGTCTTGAATATTCAAATTCTGTAGATCCAAGAAAAGATGTATTTAATTATTGTGTTGAAAAGGAATGGGTCTTGCTTGAAATGAGAGCATCTAAGCGAAATTTGGAAGATATTTTCCGATCATTGACTGGAAAAGGAGACTCAGCTCATGCATAATATTCTAACTATTTATAAAAAAGAGTTACGATCTTTTTTTACAAGTCCAATGGCTTATATATTTTTAGTTGTATTTGCATTGGTAATTGGATATTTCTTTACAAATACATTTTTTCTATACAATCAATCTGATATGCGATCCTTGTTTGGAATCGTTCCAATTGTGTACCTTTTCTTTATCCCTGCTGTTTCTATGGGACTTATTTCGAGAGAAAAAAGTATTGGTACAATAGAGATTATGTCAACTTTACCAATCCTAGAACGGGATATTGTTATAGGGAAATATTTAGCAGCACTAACTTTAATTCTTGTTGCATTATTTACCACCTTATTTCATTATTTCACTTTAATACAAGTTGGAACAACTATAGACCATGGAGCTGTGTTTACAGGATATCTTGGACTAGCATTGGTTGCTGGTGTTTATACTGCGGCCGGGATATTTGCTAGTAGCCTAACAGAAAACCAAGTCATTGCATTTATAGTTGGTATCGCAATTGTATTGGTCTTTTTCTTGATGGATAAATTGTTAGTGTTTGTTCCTGCTAGTCTTGCTGGAATCATTCAATACTTGAGCACTGATTTTCATTTGTCAAACATTTCACGCGGGGTTATTGATTCTAGAAACATTGTTTATTTTGGCTCTGTGATAGGGTTCTTTCTATTTATGACTACTCGAGTTCTTGAGTCAAGGAAATGGGGTTAATTATGTTAACAAAAAATAAAAATACATTCATTACGTATTCAACTGTACTAGTCATTAGTTTGATTTTATTTAATTTAATTTCTAGAAATATTTTTCAACGTTTTGATTTAACCGATAACAAAATGTATTCCTTATCATCATCAAGTAAATCGATTGTATCAAAGGTTGATGATTTATTGACAATGAAAGTGTACTTTTCTGATAATCTACCGAATGAACTTGGGAATACTCGACGATTCCTTCAAGATATTTTAGAAGAGTATAGTGCAATTTCTAATAATAACATCAGATTCTTTTTTCATAATCCTGAATCGGATAAAGATCTTGAAGATCAAGCACGGAAAGACGGAATTCAACCAGTTCAAATGCAAGTCATAGAAAATGATAAAGTTGAAATTAAAAAAGTCTATCTAGGTATGGTGTTATTGTATGAAGATAAAACAGAAATTATTCCTGTGATTCAAACAACATCTGGTTTAGAATATATTATTAGTACTAAAATCAAATCTTTAATTAATTTGAATAAAAAAACAATTGGTTTAGCGCATCTAAATTCAGAAACGGATTTAAAAACCGACAATTTATCGACTCAATTAAGTGAACATTATGCATTTCAACCTGTCGATTTATCACAAGAAATCAACCCAGATATTGATGTATACTTAGTATCGGGAGCGGTAGACTCAGTTGATTTATTGATTAAAAACAATCTAGACAAGATTTTAGATTCAGGAAAAAAGATATTTTTAACTCAAAGTGGGGTCTTTGCTGATATAAAGACGCAACAAGCAAATCCAATTAACTCTAATATTTTTGATTTTATAAAAGAATATGGAATTGATGTAAAACCCAATTTGGTTTTGGATGCTCATTCTAGTCAAGTCCAAGTTCAAGAACGGCGTGGTATTTTCTTGATGAATCGTCCAATGGATTATCCGTTCTTCCCAATTATCCAATCTTTCAATACCAAAGAAATTGTTGTATCTGATTTGGAACAGGTGCTTCCCTTCTTCCCCAGCGAAATTATAATCGATTCTGTTGGAAATGAAAAAGTTGCAGGTGTGGTCGAGTTATTTAAAACATCTCCAAATAGTGGACTTATGAGTCAGAATTTTATTTTGAGTCCTGATCCACAACAAAATCCGTTTCTTAAAATGTTAGGTCAACAAGGAAAAATAGTGGCTGCAACTGCAAAGTTAATTAATGGTGGAGAACTAATGGTTATTACCGATTCAAAATTTTTTGGTGATGGTGGCGGAATGTCAGTACAAGATAATTTAGTATTTTTAATGAATGCAGTTGATTACCTTGCAGGCGATGAAGATTTAATTTCCCTGAGATCTAGAGAAATAACTAGCCGGCCTTTAGAAGAATTAGAAGATTCTACTCGTAAAAAATGGAAATGGGCCAATATGCTAATTCCAACGTTACTAATATTATTATTTGGTTTTTTCCAAATGAAGAAAGAGAAAAAACAAGCAGACATCTTGAGGCAAATCTATGACTGATTCATTAAAATATTCTTTGGGAATTTTTATCTTAATCATTGGTGTATATCTATTTACCCAATCATCTCAAAAAGCTCATATTGTAACAGGTTCTCCTATTTTCAATGGCAATTCTGAAAATGTTTATCGAGTTAAGATTACGGATGGAGCGCAATCAATTGAATTGATAAAGAGTGATTCAACATGGTCTATTCTGAATATCGATTCTATGGTTGTAAAAAGTCAACAAATTGACAATTTATTTAATCGATTATTAAAAGTTCAACAAGAAGTGTTGATCTCAACTAGTGAAACAAAACAAGAAAAATTTGGTGTTTATGATTCTTTAGGTAGACATATTGAAGTGTTTGACGAAAATGATACAGAATTATTGCATTATATATTTGGAAATACTGGTCAAGATTATCAGCATAATTATATAAGACAATATGATAAATTTGAAATTTACCGGACTAATGATAATGTATTCTTTTTATTAAACACAACATCGACTTATTGGGGAGATGTTCCTCCTAAACCGACACTCGATGTTTCCACCACAAATGATAACTAGAGTGAATTAATCTTCAGTCTTTTTAATAACGTCAGCTAATTAAATATAAACGGGACAGACATACGACACATCTTTCTAATCGAAAATTACAGGTTAGTTAAATGGGAGTGAATATTGCTGTACCTCTCTATTTCATGAGTAAATACAGCAGACCCCACAATTGCTTGTAGGGTCTGTGAATAATCATTCGATTATTTTAAGTGGTGCGCCCGACAGGAGTCGAACCTGTGACCTCTGGAACCGGAATCCAACGCTCTATCCATCTGAGCTACGGGCGCATATATTGTAAAAATAGTTAAGTCTATTCTATTGATTATTATAGTTAGTTTTAATTTTAAAATATATCTCTAAAAAGGACAAGCTTAATTCATAATGTTTGGGTTGCTGCCTCAACGGTATTTTCAACCAACATTGCTATTGTCATGGGGCCAACTCCTCCAGGGACCGGGGTTATTGCTGAGACCTTTGTTGCAACACTTTCAAAATTTACATCTCCCACGAGTCTATATCCTTTTTCAGTATTTGAATCAATACGATTAATACCAACATCAATAACAATTGCGCCTTCTTTTACCATATCTACTGTGAGAAACTCAGGAACCCCAAGCGCAATTATCACCACATCGGCAGAACGGGTAAAAAATGAAATATTTTTAGTCGCTGAATGACAAAGTGTTGTAGTTCCATTGGCGCCAGCTTGCTTTAAACTTGTTAATATAGAAATGGGGCGTCCTACAAGATTACTCCGTCCTAAGACCACTACATGCTTACCATTTAATTCAATTTTATAATGGGATAATATTCTCATAATCCCTTTGGGTGTGCAGGGAATAAATTTAGGATCCCCTATAGCCAAGTGCCCTACGTTTTCAGGATGGAATCCATCTACATCTTTTTTAGGAGAAATGGATTCAATAATATTTTGAGTGTTTAGATGCTTAGGTAATGGTAATTGAACTAATATTCCATGATATAGCGGATTTTGATTCAACTTACGAATCAGGTTTAATAAATCAGATTCAATAGTATCAGCAGGAAGTTGAATAGTTTTTGAGACTAAATCGAGTTTGTTAAATTGTTTAGTTTTAGCTTTAACATAAACTCGAGAAGCGGGGTCATCGCCAACAAGAACTACTGCAAGACCAGGTGTAATATTTTTTGATTTAAGAAATGAAATCTGTTCATTTAATTTTTTATAAACAGATTGACTAACATCCTTTCCGGAAAGAATCATAGGATTGGACATCATAGAAGAGTGAACTACTTTAAATGGTATTGTCGATTAATTCAATTAGAGAAGAAATTTTTTCATCAACTTCGTTTTTTCCCAAATCACCAGTTTGTCGGGCGTTGAATAATTCATCTGTTATATTCATTGCTGCTAAAATTGCTATACGAGTTGATGACTGTGTTGTTGAAAATCCTGATTGTACTTCTCTCATTTTTTCATCTAAGAACGCGCCAATCTTCATAATATATTCAGGATCGGCAGGTGCTTTTACCGAATATTCTTGTCCAAAAATAGATATTGATACTTGGTTACTTTCGTCACTCATATTAACTCTGCTCCAGTTGATCAACCAAATTAATTAGATTTCTTACTTTTTCTTCGATTAGTGAAAGCTTTTGAGATTCTTGGATTGCCTTTTCTGATTCAGCATTTTTGGATCGCTCATTCTCTAAAGAAGATACTAAGTCGCGAATTTTCTGTTCAAGATCAGTTAGTAAGGATAGGTCTTTCATGACCTTAATTTAGCATTAAATTTCTTTTCAGCAAGATGGAGAATGTCATTAATAACTGGACTTACATCTTTGTCTTCAAGGGTTTTAGATTGATGTTGAAAATCCAATGAAAAAGTAACACTTTTCATTCCAGCACCTAATGCTGATTCATCTGAAAAAACATCAATTGGTTTTACTGCAATGATTAAATTATTTCCTTTTTTAATCATGGCATCAACAATTGGTCCAACAGGTTGAGATTCAGGCATAACAAGATTTACATCACGCGTTATTTTAGGGAATGAACTAATCGCCTTAAATTGTTTGTTTCGACCTAACATTTTTAGGAGAGGCTCTAAATTAATTTCAAACCCAAATATCATATCTAAGTCTAAATTCATTTTATCAATCCATTCAGTTGAGAGTCTTCCCATTACTCCAACCTTTTGTCGATTAATTAATATGGATTGCGCATAATCAAACCCAAAAACGTTTTCTCTTTTTAACTCAAATTTCATATTCAATTTTCCATTGAATAAACCAGCCAATATTCCTTTTAAAGAAAAAAGGCTTTCAACTCTCGCATTTTCATGAACGGTTTTCTGACTCTCTTCACCATGTATAATGCCTGATAAAAATTTGAATTCTTTAATGCCTATTAACCCATCTTCCACACGTTCATGAATATTAGCCAATTCAAATAGACGTAAATCGGAATGTCCGTGTTTAATATTATAGTCTGCTGCTTTCATCAGACCTGGTAATAAGGACGTTCTTAAAAATGCCATTTCTTGACTTAGTGGGTTCATCATTTTAATAGCCATTTTACCCGATAAACTAGAATCTCTTTCATTCTGCAATGAATTCGAATAAATCTGATGAAATCCAAAGGAAACTAAGGTTGAACGAATTGGGTCAATCTTTATTTCAGGGTCAGGGTTTTCGTATCGAAATACACCATAAATATTTTCATCTGCAGGAATTGTATCATAACCTACCATTCGCGCAATTTCTTCAATAACATCAATTTCACGTTCAATATCAGGTCTAAAAGATGGTGGTGTACATGTCCAATCGTTTTCTGTATAAGAAGATTCAAATCCAATTGATTCGAGAATACGATCAACTTCTTTACACTCTACGGTATGACCTAAAACTAAATCTAATTCTGAACGTCTTAAAGTAATTGTTTTCGGAGTAATCGCATTCGGATAAATATCAATCATTTCAGATGACAATTCTCCATCAGCCAATTCTTGTAAAAGTGAAACCACTCTCCAAAAACCATGAACGGTTCCATCTGGGTCTGCGCCGCGTTCAAATCTTTTTGATGCATCTGTACTCATTTGAAGACTTTTTGCGTTTTTTCTAGTTACAACAGGATTGAAATATGCAGATTCAACCAGGACAGTTGTTGTTTCTTCAGTCACTGATGTACTTAATCCACCCATGACGCCTGCTAAAGCAATAGGGATTTTTCCATCGGTGATGAGTAAATTTGTTTCAGTCAATTCTCGAGTAACGTCATCCAAAGTTGTGAGTTTTTCACCTTTGTTTGCTCGACGAACTACGATTTCTTTTTGGGGTAATTTATTATAATCAAAAATATGGGTAGGGTGTCCCATTTCTAATAAAACATAATTTGAAATATCTACTAAATTATTTATGCTTCGTTGCCCTGCTGCCTTCAATCGATCTACCATCCAATCGGGACTGTGCCTAACTTTAACATTTTTTACAATTCCGCCGATGTATCTAGGACAATCATTCTCATCTTCCATGCTTATAGAAAGATGTTCTATACCTTTTGATGGAATAGGTGATACGCTCAGCGGGTTAAATGGTCGACCAGTTGCAGCAGCAATATCTCGAGCAACACCTTGATGTGAAAATGCATCAGGACGATTTGGAGTAATATCTAATTCAATGGATAAATATTTATGTCCATAGGCTTCCATGAAACTATCCCCAGGATTTAAATCGCCTGACAATACCATGATTCCTTCATGTTCGTCTGTAATTAGGAGTTCTCGTTCCGAACAAATCATACCAAAAGATTCAACGCCACGAATTTTCGCTTTTTTTATTTTAAAATTTCCGGGTAAAACTGCACCTACTTTTGCAAAAGCTATATTTTTTCCTGCTTCAACATTAGGCGCGCCACATACAACTTGATAAATTTCACTTCCATCACTTACAGTACATTTTTTTAATTTATCAGCATCAGGGTGTTTTTCAGCCGATTCAACATAACCAACTATGAGTCCAGGTAATTCATGTGGAATACCTACGACTTCTGCTTCGAGTCCTGTTTTAGATAACAATTCAGCAAGATCTTCTGGAGATTCTGTAATCTCAACAAATTGTTTAAGCCAATCAATTGATACTATCATGAGAATTGCTCAAGAAAACGGACATCTCCATTATAAAACAAACGAATATCATTAATTTTGTATTTCAACATAGCGATACGTTCAATCCCCATTCCAAATGCATAACCGTGCCATTTTTTAGAATCATATCCTACGTTTTCTAATACGGCAGGATCGACCATACCACATCCAAGAATTTCCATCCATTGCTGTCTTTCATCATCCCACATGTCTACTTCTGCACTGGGTTCTGTAAACGGAAAGTAAGATGGGCGAAAACGCATTTTTTTAGTTGGCCCAAACATTTGTCGAACAAAATATTCTAGACAACCTTTTAATTCGGCAAATGATACTTTTTCATTAATGTAAATCCCTTCTATTTGATGGAATAAACAATAACTTTTGTACCCAATTGATTCATTTCTATATACCCGACCAGGAACGATATAACGAAGTGGCGGTTCTTGATTTTCCATTAAATGAATTTGAACATTGGAAGTATGTGTTCGTAAAACTGTAGTTGGATCAATAAAAAAGGTATCCTGCATATCACGAGCCGGATGATGCTCCGGAATATTTAGAGCAGAAAAATTATGGTAATCATCATCCACTTCAGGTCCGTAGGCGACATGAAAACCAATCGATTTAAATATTTCCTTAACTTCTGCAAGGGTTTGTTCAAGAATATGCATAGACCCTATTCTTGATGGGTTACCCGGAAGAGTTAAATCGAGTGCATCATCTTCCGAAGATTGTTGTGCAGCAGATAAAGAAGCAACCTTAGAGTCAAATTGACTCGTAAGATCTATTTTTAATAGGTTGAGTTCCTTCCCAAGCTTAGGTCGTTCTTCAGCGCTTGCGCTTCCCATGGAAGAGAATAAAGATGCAACCATCCCCTTTCGACCTAAATACTTAGACCGAAGTTCATCTATTTCTTGGGGATTTGTGGGGAAGGATTCGAGATCGGCCAAGAATAAATTCTTGACCGATTCGAGTTGTTCCATCATTGACATTTCAGTTACTTGACTGAAGTGAGCAATGCGGTAAAGCCCTGCGGATCATTCACCACCATGTCGGCCAGAATTTTCCGATTCAAGTCAATACCTTTAGTCTTCAGACCGTTGATAAAAGCAGAATATGTTGTCCCATTGAGCCTACACCCTGCATTGATACGTGTAATCCAGAGCCTGCGGAACATACGTTTCCGCTGTCTTCTATCGCGATATGCGTAGAGACCTGCTCTAACTACTGCATCTTTTGCAGATTTAAATGTGCGGCTCCGGGCACCATAGTAGCCTTTGGCCTGCTTGACGATTTTCCGATGACGACGATGTCGTGGTACGGAACTATTTGCTCTTGGCATTTTTTATCGTCTCCAGTTATTAGACACCCAACATTGCTTTCACGAGTTTAAGGTCACCGGGAGCGAGCGTTCCTGCTTGTCTCATCTTCCGTTTTGCTTTAGTCGATCTGCGAATGAGCATATGTCTATGGTTTGCTTTGTTTCGTTTAATTCGGCCAGAACCTGAGATTTTGAACCGTTTTGCGGCTCCCCGTCTTGTTTTCATTTTAGGCATCTAGCACTCCTATTTTGCGTTAAGGATCATTGACATGCGTCGGCCTTCTAAAGGAATATCCTTTTCGACCTCTGCCACATCTGCCAATTCTTCGAGAACTCTGTCCATAACAAGTTTACCCAAATCAATACGCGATAATTCACGTCCTCGAAACATTAATGTAATTTTTAACTTACATCCGTCTTCGAGAAATTTTCGTCCGCGTTTCATTTTTGTCATAAGATCATGTGTATCAATTCTGGGACGCAAACGAATTTCTTTCAATTTCACAACATGTTGCTTCTTTTTACTGATTTGTTGCTTCTTTTTTTCTTCGTATTTCAGCTTTCCATAATCTACAATTTTGCATACTGGTGGTTTTGCACCAGGTGCAACTTCCATGAGATCTAAACCAGCATCCTGGGCTTTTTCTAGTGCATCGCTTATTGAGACAACACCAAATTGCTCACCAGTTTCTGAGATTAATCTTACTTCATCACATGTGATTTTATCATTCAGTCGGGCTTTCGGTTTCTTTGCTATGAGAGAGCCTCCTATTTATTATTTCTTCATTAAGTTGATTTATTAAAAGGTCTAAAGGCATTATCCCTTTATCTCCTTCAAATCTTCTACGAACTGAAACAGAATTTTCTGCTTCTTCTTTTTCGCCAATAATCAACATGACATTGTTTTTTTCTAATTCTGCTTGGCGAATCTTTGCGCCAATTTTATCTGCACGATTATTCAATTTCACTCTGAATCCGGCATCTCTTAACTTGCTTACAATCTCTGTAGCATACTTTAATATTTTATCCGAAACAGGTAGAACTGCTATCTGAATCGGTGCAAGCCAGAGCGGGAAATTACCACCAAAATGTTCAATGAGGAATCCAATAAATCGTTCATGTGTTCCTAAAGGAGCACGGTGAATACATAAAGGTGTTTGGTCTTTTCCAGTCTCATCCGTATAGGTCAAATTGAACTTTTCAGGGACAGCAAAATCAACTTGATTTGTAGCTAATGTAAATTCTTTTCCAATAGCACTCCATACTTGAACATCGATTTTAGGGCCATAGAATGCTGCCTCACCTTCAACTTCAACAAAATCAATCTTCCCTTCCTGTAATGCTTCTCGTACCCACTGTTCAGTTTCTAGCCATAATTTTGGTTCGTTTACATATTTTTTTCCAAGTCCATTCTTATCATGAAGACTTAGTCGCATAGTGTATTTTTCAATTCCAAATATTTGAAAATACTTAATATATAATTCACAAACCGATAAAAATTCTCTTTTGAATTGTTCTTTGGTACAATAAATATGTGCATCATTCATTTGAAGACTTCGAACGCGCATAAGTCCAAATAGCTGACCTGATTTTTCATATCTATAGCAAGTTCCGTATTCAGCCAAACGAACAGGCAGATCCCGATAACTTTTTGGAATGGCTGCATATATCTTATGGTGATGAGGACAATTCATAGGTTTTACATAATATTCTGTACCATCGATATCCATGGCTGGATACATAGACTCTTTATAATGGTCTAAATGCCCGGATTTCTCATAAAGCTTGCCTTTGGTAAGATGAGGGGTTCTAACTTGGTCGTAACCTGCTTTCCGTTCTGTCTCTTTAGCTAACTGTTCTAATTCTTCAATCATTGCAGCACCATTGGGTAACCATAATGGTAGACCTGGACCTACTTCTTCATCAAAAGTGAAAATATTTAATTCTTTCCCTAATTTACGATGGTCACGTTTTTTGGCTTCTTCTAGATTAAAAAGATGTGTTTTTAGTGCATTTTTTGTAGAAAAAACAGTACCATAAATGCGTTGTAACATTTTATTGTTTTCATCACCGCGCCAATATGCACCAGAAGTAGAAAGTAATTTAAAATATTTAATTTTTTTCGTATTAGAAACGTGAGGTCCTCGACAGAGGTCTGTAAACTCATTTTGAGTATAAGTAGAAATAACATCTTCAGGATTCAATCCTTTAATGATTTCAACCTTATAAGATTCATCAATTTGAGAGAATAACTTTACTGCATCCCTAGCCGACATTTCTTTTCGAATAATATTTTGGCCAGACTTTGCAAGTTCTTTCATTTTCTTCTCTATTAGAGAAAGGACTTCGTCACTGAATGGCGTCTCAACATCAAAGTCATAAAAAAAACCATTTTTAATAGTTGGACCGATAGTGACTTTTGCATCAGGATATAACATTTTCACTGCTTGTGCCATTAAATGTGCAGTTGAGTGAAGTAAAGTATCGTGGCCTTCAGGTGTATCACCTGTAAATAACTCTAATGAACAATCTTTTTGTAAAGCCTGATTCAGATCAAACAATTGGCCATCAATTTTCGCAACGACAACAGCTCGTGCTAATCCCGAACCAATACTATCAGCTACTTCTTGGGCAGTTGTGCCTGTGGGCATTGTTTTTACGGAATTGTCCGGTAATGTTATTTTTATTTCGTTCATGGTTTTAATATTTGATTTGAATCTATTTATATTCAAGTCATCAATAGCTTAATCTGAGAAGTTCATTTATTATTTAAATTAAAATACCAACAAAAACTTTGGAATATTCTCATGTTAAACCAACGAATTTACATCGTTAATTCTATCTCATAAAATTGTATTTTTGTGTTTATTACAGTAATGATTATAAAGAATGCTTGTATAATAAGTTTTGAAATATAATAAATCTAACTCGTTATAAAGAAAGACGATTAAATGAAAATTCTACTTTTGCTTTAACATTTTCTCCACCAATCTCTAATACAGGATAGGCGAGAAAATTTATTGGGCCCGATGCTGGACCCGGATCAACTAATAAATCACGGCCATGACTGAACTCAATTCGATTCGCTGGATTATGTCCAAAAAAGTACGTGGAAAGCGCAGAGCATTTATCCCCTTCACTTATATCAATTGGCCACCAACTTCCGTCTGTATAAAATTCAGCCCAACAATGATATCCATTAATGCCACCTTCATCTCGAGTAGACGGAATAGAAGCACCTATCGCAAATCTTGCAGGAATATCAACGGCTCTAGCTAAAGCAATAAAATAGGAATGAAAATCCGTACAGTTTCCGGATTTTACGTCACAAGCATATACAGCATCACCTTTACCCCATCCATCGCCGTATTTAATATATTTCATACGATCGATTGTGTGGTCATATAAAGCACGGGCTTGAGCAAGATGACCCAACTTTCCTTCAATGACTTCTGTTGCAATTTTACGAAACTCAGCATTGGCTGGCACCATGCGATTAGGTGCTAAATAGTTATTCGGGTTTCTTTTTTGATCTACATAGACACCTTTTTCAAGGCGAGAAACATTATAACTTATTTCAATAGTTTTTCCGCTATTATCAGAATTTAATTCCATATAATAAATTTCATTACCATGCTGTTTGTCTTTTAATACAATTTGAGAAACCGGTGAATTAAAATAGTTGAGTTTTATAGTTTGAAAAGCGTCCGAAACAGGACGTGGAATCCACATGCGACTTCCATCTGTTATTTTAGGCAATTCTATTTTATACAAAAACTCAAACTGATCTTGTTCTTTTATAACGCCAAGTAATTCAGGAGAAGCATTGTCAGACGGAACACGGTGCCATGTTTTATCATCATTTTGTTCCCATAAATACAAAGGCTGACCATTGGTCTTATGAACAGTGGTTTCTGTGACTCTCATGTTGCCAATTTCGCCAGATAGAAAGAAATCAACATCATAAACAAAACCATCTGTGCTAGCAAGATCAACACAGGCAAAATGTTCATTTGGACCCAGATTTGCAAGATATTCTGTATGAACTCGAACTAGTTTAAGATTGAGTTCTCTATCGTTAAAAATTAGTTTAAAATATCCACCATTTAAATTCGATTGTTCTTCAATATGCTTTTCAATTCCTGCTTGTATAGCTGCAGTGAAATCAGCTGAGACATCATCAACGGGTTGAACCGATTGATTACATCCAATTAAAAGAAGAAATAATATACTGTATTTTAATTTTGTTGGGGGATTCATATTGATTAAAGAATTGAAACACTTACCACCAAACTAAAGTTGATGGTAAGTGTAAAAACATAACAAATGCTACTTACTATTTGCCACCTGTAGGATGTTCATTGGATGGGTGTTCTGGGTGTTCGCTCTTTCCAGATCCTTTCGATGGATGCTCTGAATGATCTCCAGATGATTTACCATGTGAAGAATGGTCATGATTATCAGGATGTTCATTTGACGATTTATCATGTGACGGATGATCCGGATGCTCATTTTTCGCACTTCCTTTTGAAGGATGTTCCGGATGCTCAGATGAATTCACCTTTGTTGGGTGTTCTGACTTTTTACCCGATTTTGAACAGCCAGATACTGATAAGGATATGACTGATGCAATCGCAATTAAGATTAGTATTTTTTTCATTATTTTTCCCTTCTTTTTATTTTGAACCTGGTACCCGGGGCCGGACTCGAACCGGCACGTCCTTACGAACAATGGATTTTAAGTCCATAGTGTCTACCAATTCCACCACCCGGGCATTTTAAATTCTTAGCATTACAAGATTCGATTTAGAATACGTCTTCCATCAAATGGTGGACTTGTAATGTATTTTCTCGAGGCGTCGGCCGGATTCGAACCGGCGAATAACGGTTTTGCAAACCGGCCCCTTAAACCACTTGGGTACGACGCCACAAATTGTCATATTCTCAAAAAATGAGTGGGGAAGTTACAAAATGAAACTGGTGTTACAATTCACCTTTTTTAGTTTTTCACTCAATTTTTCCATGTAGTTTTAAGCATGGATATAAACCGATTAAACATATATAAGCGCTTACGGGACTTTAAAGTACCAGCTTCTATATTAGATGAAATATTTTCTGAAAACGAAGATTTTAAATTAGTAGAAGATGCATTTGATGCACTTATCAAAGATGGATTTAGCGAAGATGAAGCTGCTGAAGAAATTTCAATAATGATTTTCAAAGATGCCGATATTGATAAAAGTCAATTAATTGACGATGAAAAATAATTCGTATTAAACGATGCATTTGATTTAATTTTAATTTTAAAATTAAACGCTTCCCCTTTTTTAATCTCTACTCTTAAATCGTCAATAGTTTGAAAATGTTTTATCGCTAATGAATAAGGTTGCTTCCCCGCATCTAGGCTATCTAACAATGTTTCACTCAAAAAAATAGTTTCATTTCGCAAATAGCCTTCACTATCATCCATCCATAATGTTGGTCCAACACTCATTTTACTTTTTGTCAAGATTAAATGTTTTTCTAAAAAATAGTGTAAAGGCTGTGGTTCATTTGCACCCAATAGTGAAATAAAAAAAGTAATAATTAAAAATTTCATTACAAATTCTTTACATCAATGTTTTCTAACCAGGCAAATATTTCATTAGCTACGTCTTTTAATGTTCCTGATTTAAATGGCGATTTCAATCCTGCTAATTCCACGAGTTCAGAAAAAGGTTTACTTCCACCCGCTTGACATAATGTTAAATAATCATTCCAAGCATTTTTATCATCCTTATTAAATCTCATCCAAAATTGAAAAGCACATGTTTGAGCAAGTGTATAATCAATATAATAGAATGGCATTTGGTAAATATGGAGCTGTTGTTGCCATAAGGCTCCACTTTCGGGGAAAGGCATTCCATCATAATCTTGTCCTGGGCGATATTGAGCTTCCAATTCTTTCCATTTATCTTTTCGATCTTGAGGTGTCGCTTCTGGATTTTCGTATACCCAATGCTGAAAATGATCTACACATGCTCCATATGGAAGAAACGATAATGCTCCAGCCAAATGTTTGTATTTGAATCGATCTGTCTCTTCTTCAAAAAATAAATCCATCCAAGGCCACGTGATAAATTCCATACTCATAGAATGAATTTCTGCTGCTTCCATGGTTGGCCAAAGATAAGAAACAAGGGGCTGCTTACGTGATTCATATGATTGAAAAGCATGCCCTGCTTCGTGAGTCAAAACAGTTACATCATGATCTGTGCCATTGAAATTTGAAAAAATGTAAGGACGCCCATATTTTGGAAATCCAGTACAAAATCCACCAGCCATTTTCCCATCGCGATTCACTAAATCCATTAAATCTTCATCCACCATTTTATGAAAGAATTCTCCCGTTTCTGGGGACAATTCATCATACATTTTTACTGCCTTATTCACTAAATCGTCTGGTGTCCCTTTAGGCTTTGGATCCCCTTCTTTATAATTAATACCATCATAAAAATATAAATGGTCAAGCCCTAATATTTCCTGGCGTTGTTTATTGAGCTTTTTCACAAGTGGAACCACATAATCTACAATTTGTGACCGAAAATTCGCAACTTCTTTGGGCCCATAATCGCTTCTACCCATTCGCATATAGCCTAACTCAGTAAAGGAATCATACCCAAGAGTTGTGGCTATTTCATGGCGAAGTTTGACCAGTTTATCATATAATTCATCAAAAGCATCTGCATTTCCTTGAAACCAGTTTAATCGAGCTTCGTAGGAAGATTTACGAATATCCCGCTCTGAATCTTTATGGAAAGGTCCTAATCCAGCCAAGTTATATGTTTCTCCATTATACTCAATTTGAGCACCAGCAATCAACTGTGTATATTCATTCCGAAGTTTTGTTTCTTCCAGTAACATATCCATGATAGATGGATCAAATGTTTTAAGATCCAATTCTATTTGATTGAAATATTGTTTTCCCCATTTAATTTCTAATTCTGATCGAAATTTTGAGTTAACTAAATCTTGATTAAATGCGTTGGAAATTTCAGATGCTTGTGGTCCAATAGAATCGAAATATTCTTTTTCTGCTTTAGCTTCGGCATCATTCACATTCCGATTATAATTCAAACTTGCAATGGCTTGGTAAGATGCATATTCCCTTTCGAATTCATCCACTTTTTGGATGATATCAGATTGAACATCAACAGATTCTGTTTCATTAAATTGTTTCCGCCATTCATCCATATTGGAACGGAAGGCTTCTATATCGATTCTTTGGTAAGGATAATCATTGTATTTCATTTTTTTCTCTTCATTTAATTGTTTATTCAGTTTTTTCCAAAACTATCGGACATGCAAGCCAATGGTGTGGCTCGACTTCTTTTAAAGTTGGTATATTGATAGCACATGACTCTTCAACAACAGGACACCTAGTTCTAAAACTACAACCAGATGGTTTATTTATGGGTGTTGGCACATCACCTTTTAAAACAATACGATTCCGATTTTTTTGCGTTGGATCTGGAATGGGCACGGCTGATAACAGGGCTGTGCTATATGGATGTTTTGGATGATGATAGACCTGTTTTGCGGGACCAAATTCCATCAAATTCCCTAAATACATAACAGCAATTTGATCGGAAATATGCTCCACTACAGATAAATCATGTGCAATGAACAAAAAGGAAACATCAAATTCTTTTTGAAGATCCATCATTAAATTTATGACCTGTGCCTGAATTGAAACATCTAAAGCAGAAACTGGTTCATCGCAAATAATAAGATCTGGATTGGTTGCTAAAGCGCGCGCAATGCCAACTCGTTGTCTTTGTCCACCTGAGAATTCATGAGGAAAACGATCTGCATGAACAGCTTGCAATCCCACTTTTCCCAATAAATCAATCACTTTATTCCGTCTTTTTGATTCATTCAAACTCGTATGAAGTTTCAGCGGTTCTTCTATAATTTGATGCACTGTCATCCGTGGATTTAATGAAGCATAAGGATCTTGAAAAATCATCTGAACGCGTGAACGGTATTTTCTTACTTCGCGGGACGACAATTTGGCGAAATCTACCGTTTCATCGCCGAAATGATATAATATTTCTCCATCAATTTCCACATCCGGCGCTACATGGTGTAGAATATTAATCATGGCTCTACCCACCGTCGTCTTTCCACAACCTGACTCGCCAACCAACCCAACAATTTCTCGCCGTCCAATGGAAAACGAGATACCATCTACTGCTTTAACAGTTCCTACTTTTTTTGAAATGATGCCACCATGAATGGGAAAATGCACTTTTAGATTTTTCACTTCTACAACAGGTTTTTGACTCATGCTACCACTCCAGTTTTGTCAACAAAATGACATCGGACAAAATGGTCATTCCCCATATCTTTCAATGCTGGCTTCTCCGTTTCACATTTATCTTCTGCCAAATCACATCGGGTGCAAAATTTACATCCTTTTGGCAACTCTAAAATATTTGGCACCATTCCACGAATTGTTTCCAAACGTTTTTGCTCTTTTCCTTCATTAGGCTTTGGAATTGAGTTGAGCAATCCAATGGTATATGGATGTTTTGTATCTTTAAATAATTCTTCTACATGAGCCACTTCTTGAATTTCACCACCATACATGACAATCACTCGGTCGCAGGTTTCAGCAACAACGGCCAAATCGTGTGTAATTAACACAACGGCAGCATCCTTGTTTTCTTCCTTGAGCTCAAGCATTAAATCTAAAATTTGTGCTTGAATTGTAACATCTAATGCTGTGGTAGGTTCGTCCGCAATAAGCAGAGATGGATTTTTCGCCAACGCCATTGCAATCATAACACGTTGTCGCATTCCACCAGAAAATTGATGTGGATAATCGTCCATTCTTTTTTCTGGGTCTGGAATTCCAACGCGACGAAGTAAGTCCACACCACCTTGAAATAATTTTTCGTTTTTAGAACGGTATTCATCTGAAATCAATTTGTTCAATCCAAAATATAAAAGCATAATAAATCCTGGAAAGGCGCAACCATATAATACCGACCAAAATAATTGTTCCGATTCAAATGTCCATCCTGCACTCAATTGCCCAATCAAGAGAAAAACAAAACTTGTTATTGCCATTGTCTTTCTACGATTATTTTTGGAAACAGTTGAAATTGATTTCGCTTTCCCCAAAACATGACCTTTCAAATAATCACTGAAATCTTTGGGCTTAATCGATTCTGTTACTTGCATCCCAATCGTATATACCGGATTTAAGGATGTCATCGGTTCTTGGAAAATCATAGCAATATCACGTCCACGAAAATGTCGCATCCGCTTATACATGGATTCTCGATAAGATTCCATCTCTTCTTTTTGGGGTGATGTAAAAAATAGCTTAAGAGAAATAAAAGCATTCAGAAAAAATGATATTAAAAATGCAATTAGTCCTGGAATACCCAGTGAAAAATGAAGTCCAATCCAACCAAAAAAGAATCCACGAGAAACCCATGAACGCTGTTTGCCTTTTAAGTTATTAAAATATTTAAACTCTGGTTTTTGTCGGATTTTGGCTAATTCATCACCATCAAAAATGGTTTCGCCATTAAAGGTAATGGTTCCTTCTGACACTTCACCCGGTGGATTTGGAATTAACTGAATCAAGGATAAAACGGACACCGATTTTCCAGAACCAGATTCACCTACGATTCCTAAGGTTTCCCCTTTGAAAATATCAAAACTGATGCCATTCACAGCGGTCGCCCAGTCTTTACCGACTTTAAATCGCGTTTTAAGTTTTTTGATGGATAATAATGGAGTTTTCATTTTAATAAAACTACCTTTTGAGATTTGCTATATGATTTCTTGCCATTTGTTGATATTGCATTCATTCTGACGATGTACATTCCACTTGGCACTTTCTGTCCGCTATTGCTTGTGCTGTTCCATTGAACTATATGAAACCCTGCTTTAAGATTCTTTGAATTTAATGACTTTACTAACCGCCCCATGACATTATAAATGTTTATGGTAACATTGATTACTTTAAACCTGATATTTTTTAGAGGTGCAACAGTTACTACTCCATCAAGTAGTATAAAACTTTCAATTTCATCTTCTATTATGTCATCAATTTCATTCCATTTATTTTCTAATAATTCTTTTATCCCATCGTCCACAAAATAATTATGCCCATTCACAGAAAAATTAATATTATAATAATTGTCACCGGCAAATATTACAGATTGAAAAATGACTAATAATTTTAAGATTATTTTAACTAACCGCATACTTACTCCATTTATTGCCTTTGACCTATTGCTATTTTCCCCCCTATATTCACCATGACAACAAAATCATTGATATAGTCAACACCCCACCACTTTCTACCTAAATTTAATTCTGGGAAATATTTGAATGTTTTTCCATTAAAATGCATTACATTTCCAAAATTACCAACAAAAAATAAGTCATTTATTTGCTGCCCTGCTATGTCTCGAATATATCCTACAGAATCTATATGAATAATTTCATAGTTGGTTAATTCATGTACATCATGTATTGAAATTTGACTAACCCAATTGCAACCTGTATAGGAAACAAAGTATTCTTCATTTGCCCAAATTGTAGGCGTAGCACAGGCTTCATCCTCAAAAAATGGATCAAACTCATCCCAAACAATTTCCCAATTAATTCCATTTGACTGAAGTAAAAAACCTCTATACGGATATTCAGACCATCCCCAAGCCCATATTTGTGTATCACCCGTTTCACTATTAACAGTGCCAGCAATACCATTAATTGTATGCGCTTTTGGGCTATACATTTTTACAAACTCATTTCCATCGTAATGGACAATAGTACCTTTATTCCCAACAAAATACATGTTATTCGATGATGTGCCCCATATCGTTGAAACACTTCCGTCATTTTCGTCTAATATACCCATATCCCATAAATGGTAGGACACCCACTTTTCTCCATTCCAATGCTTTGGTAAGCCGGATGAAACCCAAATATCATTTTCATTAAAATAATGAATACTTTTTAATTCTAAAGTGTTGATATAAATTCCAATCAGTTCCCATTCATTGCCATCCCAATGAGCTGCATTGTATTCCATACTATCAGTGATAATATCACCAACAACCCAAATATCATTTTCATCTATAATCCACACATCTCTTAAAGTGCCACCATTCCCCAGCGTAATAATCTCCCAAGTAAAATTATGGCTGGTAGTATCCATGGTTGTTACAGTCAAGGTTTCGCTTTCGCCAATTCGCTCTGTTCCATTTTTCCAATAACCCTTGTAGGTGTAAGAAGTGTTGGGGTTGAGTCCTGTATCTTTTATAATTGTGTCCGATTGGAGTGAAAGAATTTGTACAGTGGAATCGTCCCGTGTGAGTTCAAAAGTAAACTCTGCCAGAGAATCTTCCGGGCTGATGTTCAAGTTTACGGTCGTAACACCAGCAGAATGAAGAGATAAAGTTAGGTTAGTGTTTTGGTTATCTTTATCTTCAAAAAGGAAGCAGGATGAAAATAATAAAAGTAGAAATGGGAAATATTTTTTCACCATCCCTATCTCAATCTCGAATACACTTTTGGATCAAACGCTTCTCTGACACCTTCCCCAATAAAAACAATAGCAAGAAGTGTTAAAAATTGTGCTGTAACGGGTGAAAATACCATCCACCATTTGCTCACATTTTGGAGACCTACATCCAACATTTGTCCCCAACTTGGCGTGGGTGGCGGTAAACCAAATCCCAAATAATCTAAGCCAACGAGCATAGAAATGCCCCCCACAACCGAAAATGGAAAATAGGTTATCACAGGCACCAAAGAATTAGGTAAAATATGTTTAAAAATAATAGTTCGATTTCGTTGCCCCATGGAAATAGCTGCACTCACATAATCTTTGGCTTTTTCTCGGTAAAATTCTGCTCTCATATAGTACGTCAAGAAAATCCAATTCACCATGGTATAAATAAAAATCAATAAAAAGAATGATGGGCGAATGATGGAACTCATAATAATAATAACAAAAAGCATGGGTAAACTGGACCAGATTTCGATAATCCGTTGAGCGATTAAATCTACTTTTCCACCAAAATATCCCATGGCACCCCCAATGCTAATTCCGAGAACATAATTGACAAAAGTAAGAATCAACGCAAATGAAATGGAAACATTGAATGCATAAAATAGGCGCGCAAAAACATCTCTGCCCGTATTGTCCGTCCCCAACCAATGTTTAAGAGAAGGTGCTTCATACATTTTATTTCCTTCCGTTGTTATGTCTTCATACGGATTATAGGGATACACGGGCATGATAATCCAATTCTTCGATCCAGATTTCCAATCCTTTTTGAGATTTCGATAATTCGCTTCACCTGGAACATCCTGCCCAAATTGCTGTCCAGGATAATAGGACGACATACCAGGCGTGAGTTCAAGTATTGCAGGGAAAAAGTATTCGCCTTCGTATTGAACGACCAAGGCTTTACTATTAATTATAACGGGCAACAAAAAGGAAATGCCATATAAAGTTAACAAGGCAATGAATGAATAATATCCCCGTTTAAGTCCTTTAAATTTGAGCCAACGCCTACGATTAATCGAAATGGAAACATGATTGTTATTTTGATTTTGCGTGGACATATTATTTAAACCTAATTCGTGGATCTGTTGTAGCCAATGCAAGGTCTGATAAAATATTGGCGGCCAAGCGAATCAACACAACTACAACTAAAAAACCTAAGGTAATCGGGTAATCCCGATCCAAAATTGCTTGATACGCCATACGTCCAAATCCATCAATATTAAATACGCGTTCGATGAAATAGGAACCGGATATGACAACAGCTATGATGTAGCCAATGCCGGAAGCAATGGGAATAATAGAATTTCGCATGGCGTGGACCCAAACAACTCTTTTTTCACTCAAGCCTTTAGCAAATGCCGTACGGATATAATCTTGGCTTAAATTTTCCAATAAACTATTTTTCATAAGAACGGTTAATGTGGCAAAACTGGTAATGGACCACGCAATGACTGGCAAGACTGCATGATGAGCTTGATTCACAATTTTTTCCCATAAAGACATGGTTTCCCAAACTTCCATTGGTGCATGAAATCCCCCGAGTGGGAATATATCCCAAAATGTTCCACCACCAAATAATACCAATAATACACCACCTAAAGCCCAACCTGGAATGGAATATGCTACAAAAATAATGACGCTGGAAACAAAATCAAATGTCGAACCATGTTTTAAAGCTTTTTTAATTCCCAA
>JABIHN010000100.1 GCA_018649625.1 Fidelibacterota bacterium
TGGAATTATTATAATCACTACAACATTATTTAATCCAATTAAACTCAAATTCGTCACCCAACGATGAAATTTATTATTTTGAAGTTTACGTTTTGGATTTAATAGTTCCCACGAAATAAGGATTATCAATAATATTAAAAAAATACCAGCTCGTATCATTATATCATTCATTTAAGATGATAACAATGATCCTTGTACAGGATAAGGATAAATTTGTTCATAAGTCATGACTTTATTCATACTAATTCGTCTATAAATATGACTTCTATCTAAATCCTTTACAGATTCTAACCCTGAAGCCGCCATGAGTTCTGTAAAACTATGAATCGTTGAATGATGAAAATTTGCCACACGTTGTGCTTTATTTTCAACATCCAAACCATGCATGAGAGATTTATCTTGCGTTGCGACACCCACCGGACATGTATTATTATTACATTCCAAAGCTTGAATACAGCCCAATGCCATCATCATTCCACGAGCACTATTTATCATGTCTGCGCCCAATGCAATCGTTTTTGCAATATGAAACCCACTAATAATTTTACCTGAAGCCATCAGCTTCATATCATCTCTTAATCCAAAACCAATTAAAGTATCATGAACGAATGATAATCCATCTCGAAGTGGCATTCCTAAAGAGTTAGAAAACTCCATTGGTGCAGCTCCCGTCCCGCCTTCTCCACCATCAACAGTTATAAAATCTGGTTTAATTCCCGTAGATATCATGGAATTACACAAGTTTATAAATTCTTCTTTTCGTCCAATGCATAATTTAAAACCAATAGGTTTTCCGCCTGACAATTCTCTTAATTGCTTAATAAACATCATCAATCCTGTACCATCATTAAATACCGAATGCCCTGGTGGAGAATGAACATCTTTATGAGGCTCTACATGACGAATTTTAGATATTTCTTCGGTATTTTTAATTGCTGGCAATATGCCACCATGACCCGGTTTAGCACCTTGAGATAATTTAATTTCGATCATTTTCACTTGTTCAAGACTTGCATTTTCTTTAAAAGTAATTGGACAAAATTCTCCACCGGGCGTTCTAGATCCAAAATAGCCAGTTCCAATTTGCCAAATTAAATCACCACCGAATTTCTTATGATAAGGACTGATTCCGCCTTCACCTGTATTATGAGCAAAACCATCTATTTTCGCACCTTTATTTAAAGCCATTATCGCATTTTTACTCAAGGCACCATAACTCATGGCAGAAATATTTAATAAACTTGCTGAATATGGTTTTGAACAATCTGGTCCTCCAACTGTAACTCTTGGATGTGCATCCACTTCCTTGGGATCTTTCGCATACATGGAAAAATCCATCCACTCATATCCCGTGCGATAAACATCCATTTGTGTTCCAAATGGAACTGTATCATTTACTTTTTTTGCTCTACGATATATCAAACTTCTATAAATACGATTTATGGGCCGACCTTCAGTATCAGTCTCAACAAAATATTGCATTATTTCTGGACGAATTTTCTCCAAAAGATAACGGCCATGTCCAATGACAGGAAAATTTCGTCTAATTGCTTGGCGTGATTGAAGCATATCAAATATACCAAGAGTTATGATTGGGATTACAATTAGCAAAGCCCATTGTATTGGTTGCCAAACTTGGTAAATAAACGCAATACTTATTAACAATAACCCAGCGATAAGAATAAACGCATTTCTCACATTCATTATAATTTTCTCCTTTTAATCACTATCATTTTTTCACGTGACATTTCGTGCATAGAATATTGAATTCCCCCCATACCAATCCCCGATGAATCTCTGCCTCCAAAAGGCATCCAATCTACGCGAAATGCAGTATGATCGTTAACCATTACAGCCGTTGCATCTAGTTTCTCTACTGTATCTAAGGCAATGTCCAAATCTTGTGTAAAGACTGATGCCTGAAAATGAACATCCAATCCGTTGGCTATTTTAATGGCTTCATTCCTATCTGAATAAGAATAAACGCAGACAACAGGACCAAAAACCTCCAACGTAGAAACCTTTGCATTTGATGGCGGATTTAACAAAACTGTCGGTTCATAACAGCTGTCCGAAATACGTTTTCCACCACATAACAATTCTGCACCTCCATCAACAGCTTCTTTGACCCATGCTTCCACTCGATCTACTTCTCTAGGTAAAATGAGTGGCCCCACTTCTGTTTTTTCGTCCAAAGGATCTCCAACCACTAATTTTTTAGCCATCTCTGCCAAACGATGAGCCACAAGTTCGCACAAAAATTCATGTACAAAAACACGCTGAACAGATACGCAAACTTGTCCGGCGTGATAGAAACCTCCTTTGACTAAAGATGGTAGCATACTATCAATATCTGCATCTTTTTCTACAATCACTGGAGCAGCACCACCATGTTCCAATGCGCATCGAGTTCCTGGTGCCAATTTGGATTTCAAATACCAACCGATTCTTGAGGAACCTATGAATGAAAAATAATGTACTCGCTTATCCGTTACTAATTTTTCCGCTGTTTCATTATCACACATTATAGATTGGCACCATCCACCAGGCATCCCGGCTTCTTTCAATATATCGATAACTGCAAAACAAGATAAGGGCGTAGTGGCTGCGGGTTTGACAATAACAGGACATCCAGCGGCAAATGCCGTAATAACTTGATGAATAATTAAATTTAATGGATGATTAAATGCACTAACTGATGCTACAATGCCTATGGGTTCCCGCATAGTAAATGCCAATCTATTTTCAGACGCTTTGGTCAGCCCCATGGGAATTTCTTCGCCTTTTAATTGACTAATATTTTCCGATGCCAACTTTACACCATTGATTGCCCGCAAAACTTCTACTTTAGAATCCGTTAACGGTTTCCCCCCTTCTTGTGTGGCGATTTTAGTGAGTTCATCAATACGATTATTCATAAGTTTAACCGTTCGTTCCAAAATACCAATTCGTTCATGCGCAGGAATCCATTTGGAGCGATCCAAAAATAAATCATCAGCAGTTTGAAGCATTTTCTCTACTTCATCCAGGCCTTCAAGTGGAATTTCCTTGATTAAACTTTGGTCATAAGGTGAGAGTATTTTCAACATTTTCTTTCCTTTCATATTTTCAGATCGTGCTATAGGATTACCTAAATAATTTTATGTTTTTTTTATTGATTCACAATCCAGATTTATCCTGTTATCTCATCAATCACTGTACTTATAAAATACATGTTTTTTCTTTTAATAATACATTCAAAATGGAATGATTCATGGAATAATCCACGGCCAAATCTATCACATGAACACCATCCGTTTTTAAACATTTGGATAGTGTTTCTTTAAATTCTTCATCTGATTTTGGGCGATGCCCCTTCGCACCATAGCTTTCTGCATATTTCACAAAATCAGGATTTTTGTATTCTAACCCGAAATTTTCAAATCCCATGCCTTCTTGCTTCCATTTTATCATCCCATATCCACCATCATTCAAAATAATGACAACCATATTAAGATTTAACCGAACCGCCGTTTCCAATTCTTGTGAATTCATCATAAATCCACCATCACCACATACTGAAATAACATTTTTCCCCGGATTAATCAATTTCGCACAAATGGCCGAAGGTAACCCTGCGCCCATTGTCGCCAGTGCATTATCTAATAATAATGTATTCGGTTCATAGCAGCTATAATTCCGAGCAAACCATACTTTATAAACACCATTATCTAATGTTACAATTCCATCATCGGACAATTCTTTCCGAATAATGCAAATCAATCGTTGGGGTAAAAGAGGAAAACGATTGTCTTCAGAATATTTGCTTAAATGGGTTTTTATTTCACTTTTAATTCTGTCATAATAGGATAAATCCCAATTGCTTTTATTCTGAATATTGGATGTGATATTTGAGACAGACGTCGCAATATCACCCACAACATTTAACTGGGGAAAATAGACTTCATCCACTTCAGCCGGGAAAAAATTCACGTGAATCACTTTGGTCCTATCTTCTTCCATAAAAAAGGGTGGTTTTTCAATAACGTCGTGCCCAACATTAATAATTAAATCGGATCGGTTAATAGCACAGTGGAGAAAATCATTATCCGATAATGCCGCCGTTCCCAAAAAATGGTGATGCCTTTCATCAACAACGCCTTTCCCCATTTGGGTATTAAAAAATGGAATATCCGTTTGCTCAATAAATTCTGTTAAGGCTTTACTCGTCCGCTTTCGATTGGCTCCTGCGCCAATTAATAACAAAGGCATTTTTGCATTTTCAATCATTTTAGCTGCTTTTAATATGCACGATGTGTCTGCATCCGGTCGGCGTGAACCAACCACATTAAAGATTCGGTAAACACTATCTTCTGCAGCAATATCTTCAGGAAGCTCTAAAAGGACTGCGCCGGGACGTTCTTCCATTGCCAATCGAAACGCTTCCCGAACTCGGGAAGGAATATTATTCCCATTTACAATTTGAGTGGCATATTTGGTAATGGGTTTGAACATATCTACGATATCTACAATCTGGAATCGTCCTTGTTTCGATTTCTTGATGGGCTTTTGTCCCGTAATCATAAGCATGGGCATGGCGCCTAATTGGGCATATGCAGCTGGTGTAGTAAAATTGGTCGCTCCAGGGCCAAGCGTGGATAAACAAACGCCCGGTTTTCCGGTTAATCGACCATACGTTGCCGCCATAAATCCGGCGCCCTGTTCATGGCGAGTCAAAATTAATTCAATATCAGAATTTTTAAGTGAATCTAAAAAATCTAAATTTTCTTCTCCAGGAATACCAAAGATGTATTCTACGCCTTCGTTTTCTAACGCTTTAATAAATAGGTCTGTTGCTTTCATATTTTCCTTTTTTGGACAGGATTACAGGATTGACAAGATAGATTTTTATTTACTTTTGTTTTTTTCATTTTATTTTTTATCCTATTATATCCTGTTATCCCGTTTATTTTTTCTACCTTCTCCACGTGTGAAATTTTTCTACCCAATTCAGTAATTCTTCCGGGGCGTGTGCTTTTTTCCAATTCCCAGCGAGATATTTATTTGCTTCGCTCATGGTAGGATAGGCATGAATGGTACCCAGAATTTTATTCAATCCCAATCCATGTTTCATAGCAAGGACAAATTCCGTTAAAAGATCTCCGGCGTGTGAGCCCACAATGGTGGCTCCCAAAATTTTATCTTTCCCTTTTGGCGTAATCACTTTTACAAAACCACTATCTTCCCCATCTGCAATGGCTCTGTCCAAATCATCTAAACCATAACGAGTAACTTCAAAATCAATTCCTTCATCTATCGCTTCTTGTTCGTTAATTTCCACGCGAGCCACTTCCGGATCGGTAAATGTTGTCCACGGAATAACACGATAATCTGTTTTGAATTTTTTGAATGGACTGAATAAACTATTCACCGCAGCATACCAAGCTTGATGTGCTGCAAAATGCGTGAATTGATATGGACCTGTCACATCACCCACAGCATATATATTGGGGTAGTTTGTTCGCAGAAAATCGTCAACTTCGATGGTACCATTTTTTCGAATTTCAACGCCCAATTCTTCTAATCCGAATCCGGTTACATTCGCTTTTCGTCCCAATGCCATAATAATTTCATCGCATTCAATATTTAGTTTTTTTGGTTTACAATCGCAATGAACTACTTTTGCGCCATCATCATTCTTGAATCCTTCCACCATGTGACCCGTAAGAACCGTAATTCCTTCCGCTTCAAATTTAGTCCTAACAGCATCACTTACTTCTATGTCTTCTTTCAAGAGCAATCTGTTCATGCCTTCCAAAATGGTTACTTCAGAACCAAATCGGGCAAATGTTTGTGCTAATTCACAGCCAATGGGTCCACCACCAACAACGACCAATCTTTTAGGCAATTCTCGAATATTCCATAAGGTATCACTGGTCAATGCTTGAACATCTTCGATCCCAGGAATAGGTGGAACCAACGGACGAGCACCTGTAGCAACGACGATATTTTTCGTTGTTAAAATTTCACCATTTACTTCAACACGATAAGGATCTAAAATCTTTGCTTCTCCTTCGTAAACATTCACACCCAAATCCGAATAGCGTTCCACAGAATCGTGGGGTTCAATTTTTTTAATCACATTTTGAACTCGATCCATGACTTTTGCAAAATCATATTTTATTTCTGCTGAATCAAAACCCCAATCTTTCGCTCGCTCCGCATAATGAAGCATTTTAGCGGAACGAATAATGGCTTTACTTGGCACACAACCGGTGTTCAAACAATCACCACCCATTTTATGTTTCTCAATAAGAGCAACTTTTGCTTTCACAGCAGAAGCGATGTAAGATGAAACCAGTCCGCCCGCTCCAGCACCAATGACTATCATATTATAATCGTAATTTTTTGGCTTTTTGGATTTTATCATATTTTTCCTTCTTTTTAAATGTTCCACAATCTTTTTTGAAATAAGTGGGAATACCCCCAAAAGTGCAAATGCCAAAATCATATTCAAAGATAAAATATCGCCGACTGATTCTAATTTGCTGATTTGCGTCCCTGCATTTACGAAAACAGCTGTTCCCGGCAACATCCCAATTTGACTTACAAATGCATAGGTCCCTGCGCCAATATATGTTTTGGCAAAGGCGGCATTCACCAAAAAAAATGGAAAAACCGGACTTAACCTGGACATAAATAGAAATACGGCACCATCCTTTTCCACGCCATGATTTACCTTATTCATGATTGGTTTCAGTCTTTCTTGAAATGCGTTTCTGAATAAATACCGACAATTCATCATTGCCATTGTTGCACCCAAAGTGCTGGAAACAGACACAAGAATGATCCCCGGAATTAATCCGAAGATAGCTCCACCAGCTATGGTCATTATGGTTGCTCCCGGTAAAGATAGCATGGCCATAATAATGTAAACTCCGGAATAAATAGAAATCGTTTTGACCTTATTAGCTAAGTAATAACCATTAAGTGCAGACTGTTTGGATTTCAAGTATTCAAAATTTACATACTGTCCCAAGTCAAGAATGTAATAAGTAGCCACTACCGCAGTAATGAGTAAAAGAAATATTATTTTTTTTATCATGATTTTCCTTAATATCCTTACTATATTTTTTATTTTGCCTTTAATTCAATAAAATCTATCCACGCCGTGGCCGATTCCCCCGTATTATCCGAATCACTCATAATGGCAAGGCTGGCTTTTTTAGGTGGATTTTTCCCAAACGCCTTTTTGTAATCTTCTAAAATGTTAACTTCTTCCATTATCCATTTTCCCATATTGTTTTTTCCTTTTTGAAGAAGAACCATTTGTGCTTTTTCTGTATAAGAATTTGGGATGATATATTCCGAATGATTTTTATTCGCCCAAATATAATTCAGACTGCTATGGGGCGGATATTCCCCATAAAAAAGTTTCGCCGATTCGTATAGCGCCGATTCCCAAAATCCCGCTGTTTCCGGATCATATTCAAACATGACGTAAATTCGAATGGGATAATCATCCCCCGACTTTTTTTTCGCATTTCCATTTGAATATACATTGGATACTTTCCACTTCCATTTTAGAATTGATGATTCATTTACCTTAAAAGACTTATTCCAAATTATGCCGGATGCTGAATTATTGGACTCTGCTTTTAAATAGGATCTGTGATATTTCGCTTGCTCAATGGAATATTGTGTATATTTATCAATCTTCTCAAATTTTAGAGAGTTCCAATGTTCCAACGTTTCAAATTCTTCTGATAAAATTGTTTGTGAGAATGATATGGATATTAATAAGAATATAAATAATAGTTTGTTTCTAAAATAAATAAAAGAGTATTGGTTCATGATATAAATAATAATATGAGGAAACAATGTTGTCATGTTCCCTCATATTATATTGTTTTATTCTTGAATTGTTAAAAACTAATTTGCTTCGTTTGCTCCATTTCCTTTAATAGCAAAAAAGAGTGAAATTGCTAAAATGAGCACTTGAAACTCCATTCCATTCCCAGGCATATCTGGACCCATATTTACCGAATTCCATCCGTTTGCACCATGAACTAAAGCAATAGCACCGACCATTGGTCCTGCCATTAATAAGCCTCCTGCTCTAGTTGCACAATCTGGACCAAATCCACCCCATAAAATAAGCAGCGCACCACCAACTTCCATCAAGGCAAGCATATAAACAGCCATGACAGGCATTCCCATCATATCAGCCATTCCTTGCGCCATCATGAATTTAGGAAATCCATGGAAAAGAAAGGTTGCGGCTAAAGAAACCCTCGGCAACCAATGGCCCAGTCCTGAAAAGCCATCTAACGTTTTTGTAATTACATTCATTTTACTATCTCCTTGTTTTTGTTAATTAATTTGTCAGTTTACTTACAAATAGCATTAGAGTCGAATTGACTAATATTCACCTTGCTCAATTTTATACAAAATTGGTTTATATCTATCTCACCAAAATACCATAATTCTCCATTCACCCATGTGGCCGGTGTAATAAAACTATTTCTTTCTTTTGGAGGATTTTCACCTTTTTCAAGATCAAATATGATTAATTCAATATTCTTATTCTTCAATTCATAATTTTGCAATAAATCTATCACTTCATTACAAATAATGCATGAATCTCTGCTGATAATTTGTACAATATGTTTGTTTGTGATATTTACTGGTTTCGTCATAGCTGATATTATAGAGTAATCACAACTCCATTCTGTCCGCTCCATGACATATTTCACTTTGATGTCCAATTCAAGTCTTTAATTATTAAATACCGTCTAGTGTAATGGATTATTTCCTGATCAACCAACTCATTTAATACCAAATTAACAGTTTGGCGCGCTGTAGCTGTTAAATCTGCGATTTCTTTGTGAGTTAAAAATGGTCTTACCATTAAACCATCAACCATTTCCTTACCAAATGTCTTTCCGTACCGTTTTAGAAATGCAATAATTCGTTCTTTTGAATTTTTAAAAACTAAATCTTCAACGTGAGCTTCTATTTTTCTTAGTCTAAATCCAATAAACTTGTTAATACTTATGTTTAATTTTGGATTAGAAAACATCAGATCTTGGAATATGTCCTTGTTAATTGAGCATACAACGACATCTTCTACAACTTCGGCAATGTTCTCGTGTATTTCTTGGCCCAACAGTGCGCTTTCACCAAATATTTCACCTGGACCCAATAGTTGAATAGTTGTTATCCTTCCATCTTCAGATATGCGAGAAATCTTAATTTTACCTTTTTTTAAGAAATAGATTGTGTTGTTGCTCTCTTCAGGAAAATATATTATTTCCTTTTTTCTCTTTTCTTTCATCCTTGACATTTTATTCATTTGTTCCATGGATGCTGTATTAATTCCATTGAACAAATTGAAATTTCGCAAATACCAAATTTTTGTTTGTTCTGCCATATTTATGATTTCACTAAAAGATCAAAGAAATTATTAATTGCTGTATCTTTTATATTGTTTATATCAAAATATTCAATTTCTTTAGCATTAAATATTTCTTGTTCTATTAAAAACATTAACACTGAAAAATGAAATAATCTAATCTGTATTTTAATATCCAAATCGCTATTGAATTCCCAATGTTTCTGACCATATTTAATTCTATCTTCCAAGACATTCCAAAAACCATTTTTTACTTGATTATATTTTATTTTCCCTAATCTCCCTTCTCCCATGCTCACTTGTAACAGAAGTCGAAGATATGCAGAACGCTCGTCTGATAAATCAACCATACTACTTAAATATTCATTTATAAATTGTTTGAATTCAGCTATAGTTTTTATAGAATCAGCTGGAATAATTGGATGACTCAAATTTTCATACCGAACCATAATTTGATTTATAATGTCGCTTTTAGATTTAAAATATTTAAATAAAGCTCCTTCGGATATATTACTTTCTTTGGCTATTTCAGCTGTTCTTATTGATTCGAGTTGTTTTCGACCAACTAAGGTAAGGGTGCAATCTAGAATATGTAATATTCGGTCTTCTTTCTTCATTCGTATCGCTGTCATACTGTAATATAGTAAGTACTCACTATAAAATAAAAGCGATATTTTTATTTCATTTGAAATCATTTACGTTCCTAACTTATTTGAACGTATTTATTAGATATTTTAAGAATTAAATAATGGCAAAAATAAAAAATAACTTTAACGATTTAGGACCAAAGAAATGGCTTCCGTTCCAGAAGTCATTTACTATTTTTGATACAACCGAATCCTTAATTGAAGAAAATATTAATTTTTTTATAAAATTATCCAGTTCACCTAAACCATGTATTAAAGGCATGGGGTCACCCTATTTTATAGAATATTTCGAATCATACACTGAGGAAATGAATTTAAATAATCCTGACTGTTCGGATTCATTAGACTTTCTTGCTTTAGATTTAACGAATATAACAAATTCTAATAAAACTACTTTAGAGATTATATGTAAACAAGCTCTTAAACTTAATTACCGAAAGTTTTTATGGATTTTACTTCCCACTGAGAAAATGGGCGAAGATGGTTTTCCGACCACTTGGAAAATATCAAATCAATTATCTGGTTTTTTAACTAGAAAAGATGAAAAAATTATCTGCCTTCCCAATGGCAAAACAATGACTTCTTTATATTTTAGAAAAGACGAATTTTCTAAACTTAAGCATTTCAAAGAAAACCTAAATATTTCTTCAGTTCGCCTAAAAACAAGTATACCAAACTGGTTTATTTTAAAACCAAAACCACGATCTAAAGAAGAAATTCTTCACCCAGCTAAATACCCTGAAGAGTTGGTTCGTATGTATGTTAAAGAATTCACAAATAAAGAAGACACAATTTTTGACCCAATGTCTGGCACAGGAACAACACAAGTTGAATCTTTAATAATGGGACGCCAAGCTTATGGGATTGAATTGAGTAAACTTTTTCACGGAATTGCAACTAAGCGGTGTGATGAAATTTCTACATCTCAAAAGCACTCTATTTTTCTAGGAGATGCACGTAATATTTCTAATTTTGACATTCCACCCATAGATTATATTATAACATCGCCACCCTATTGGGACATGTTAAATATGAAAGGCGCTGAAGTTCAGGCAAACCGAAAAGCAAAAGGTTTACAAACGAATTATTCAGATAATATTAAAGACTTGGGTAATCTTGATGATTACAACGAATTTTTAAATGTGCTTATAGAAATTTATAAGGAAACGACAAAAAAACTTAAATCAAATAGTCATTTCACGATTATTGTGAAAAATATTAAAAAGAAAGGAAACCATTATCCATTGGCATTTGATTTAACTGAAAGACTCAATAAATTTCTCAAATTAAAACATATTGGTTTCTGGTGTCAAAATGATCTTCAAATTTCTCCCTATGGCTATAAACATACCTGGGTGAGTAATACTTTTCACCACTATTGTTTGACCTTTATAAAAATTTAATTCAAAATTTTACCACAATTAATTTTTTCTTCAAGATGTGGATATAAAGACACAAAAGATGATAAGTGTTTCAACTCAATTCCTCGATTTTTGATTCTTGTTTTAAAAATATTATTCTGAAAAGATTGAGGCATTAAATCTATAAATTTAATAAAATCTTTTTCCTGAGCTATACCACATAATATTAATTCTGGATGAAATTTTAAATCAAATTTGAAATGATTCCCTTGCCCTTTTTCTGCCATTTTAGACCAAAACCATTTTTCAGTATAAGGAATGTCTGTTTTTTTTGTTTCAACAATTAAATTACCTAGGAATATATTTTGCTCTTCGCTTAACTCAATATTTAAAAATGGAGAGCCATCTTCCCAACCCTTCATAAATGAAAAAAGATAACAAACAGATTCAGTTTCAGGTGCATGAATACAATTATCTTTTTTTGACCATTGATCCCAATCACCCCGACTTGGTATTAATGCTGGTAAATTTAAATATTCATCAGTGGATAAAATCGGAGATTTATGTACTAAGAAAAGATTTTTTATATCCCATTCTTCTCTTCCCAAAATAAAATCACGTTTATCTGGTATATAAAAAGGAGTTTGGCATTTTCGTGTATTTACAGGAATTTCATTTTGTTCACAAAAATAGAAAAATATACTTTCTGAAATTTTACCTTTAGCAATATTAAGAATTCGGGATTTATAATCTTTAATTTTCATTCGATTAAATGTGTAAGGCAAACTTATAATTGCATATTTAACTGATTCAGCTACTAAACGGTCATATACGCTGTTTTCAATTTGAACTCTTATTACTGGATGAATCATAGTTATAGAACTTACAAGCCATTCTGCAACGAACCATTTAAAAATCTAAATGGAATTTTTGAATAAAAAAAAGGGGCTAAATAGCCCCCTTTAAATACAAAATAAAGATTACCCTAAATATCTACGAAGATTTTTACTCCTAGATCGGTGTCTTAATCTTTGAATCGCCTTCTCTTTAATTTGGCGGACTCTCTCTCTAGTTAAATCAAATTCTTCACCAATTTCATTCAGTGTCATGGCACTAACTCTATTAATACCAAAATACATTTCAAGAACGATACGTTCTCTTTCAGATAATGTATCTAATGCACCATTGACTTCTTCTGTCATTGATTCCAACATTATTTTAGCTTCTGGCTCTTCTGCTTCAGAATCTTCAATAATATCTAAAAGACTACTATTCTCTCCTTCTTGAAAAGGTGAATTCAATGAACTATGGCGCCTAGAATATTGCATAGCCATTAGAACTTCATCTCCACTCATTTCTAATTGGCCTCCAATTTCACTTCCCTTAGGTTGTCTTTCGACTTCTGCTTCAAGTTTTTCTGCAGCACGAGTAATTTTCGTAATAGTTCCAACACGATTCAATGGTAAACGAATCAAACGAGATTGTTCTGCCAATGCCTGAAGGATTGATTGACGAATCCACCAAACAGCGTACGAAATAAATTTAAATCCACGCGTATGATCAAATCGTTTTGCAGCTTTAATAAGCCCCATGTTACCTTCGTTGATAATATCTGCAAGTGAAAGTCCATTTCCTTGATATTTTTTAGCAACAGAAACAACAAAACGAAGATTCGCTTCAACTAATTCTTTCATCGCTCTTTCATCATTATCCTGAATTCGGATAGCAAGTTCGACTTCACGCTGAGGTGGTAAAGGATTAAATTTTCCGATTTCAGCTAAATACATACTAATACTTCCACTCGAAACTTTACTACGTTTAATTTTTTTCTTTGGTGGATCAGTACTAACAGGTTTTGCTACAACGACGAGAGGCGTTTTTTTATTTACAGTTTTTTTCTTGCGGGATTTTGTTTTTTTCGCCTTGGTTGTTTCGGCATCTTTCCCCTTCGCTTTTTCAGCGACACTCTTACTTTTTTTGGATATAGGCAATTCTTTGACCCTTGTAATATTGTTAAAAGGTTTTTCTTATTAGGATAAAGCCTATTAATTTACGTATTATATTATATTTTATAAAGATAATATTTAATTGTTTAAAAATACTATATGCGACAATAATAATAAATCAAA
>JABIHN010000016.1 GCA_018649625.1 Fidelibacterota bacterium
AAACATAAAGAATTATTATTATCAGTCGTCAAAGAAAATGACTTACAAATAATTAGTTATGGTGTAGAACCGAATTTTGCACCAAATGATATAGATTTAATTCATCATCTAAAATATGAACTCATGAATGCGAATATGGAACGAAATGGTTCTATGGGAAAATGGATGATGCGGAATACAACTAGTGTTCAAATTAATTATGATGTTACCGGTGAAAAGGACTTGGAAGAAATGACCTTTGTTGCAGATTGCTTACAACCAATTTGTGCTTACTTATTTGCAAATAGTCCTTTCCAAAATGGGAATCCCACGGGTGTTAAAAATATCAGAAATATCATTTGGGAAAATACCGATAAAACCAGATGTAGAAACTTGATTGATCATGGGATTATTAGTCCCGATGGATTAATTGATAAATTCATTGATTATACTATGACTGTTCTTGGTATTTTTGAAATAGATAAAAATGGAATCATTGCAGGAACAAAACAAATCATGGGTGAACGTTTGAGTGAATTAGAAATATCAGACAAGTTAAGAAAGGAAGATATGCAGGCAGCGCTTCACCAAATTTTTACCAATGTTCGCTTAAAAGATCTGGTAGAAGTTCGGGGCGCCGATCGACCCCCCATGGGATATGAAATGGCGCCGGTTGCCTTTTGGACTTCTATTTTAATTGTGGATTCTATCAGAGATGAAATATTAGAAGTCGTAAAAAACTGGACGATTGATGAACGACATCAGTTTAATAAAGCATCGATGATTTTAGATGACTCTCAAATTGGACCTTCTGGAAAAATGTATCGAGAGTGGAATAAGTGGATAGGAGAATTAGTGATAAGAGGACTCAAGGAGCGCGGATTAGGCGAAGAAATTTATTTTGAAAACTTTTTTACTATAGTAATGAAAGAAGGGCCGTTTGGGCTGCAATCACAGAGGATGAATTAAAAGATAATTTTTTGAAATTCTGTAGGTGAAATTGAATTAACATGATGTGAAATTTTCACCATTTCCATGTGTTTTTTGGATTTATCTTTCATTGGGAGTTCAATATTATATTTCCAGAAACGCCAGAATGAAGTTGCTGTTGCGGCATAATCTATCATGAGTTGTAGTGTTTCTTTTTCTTCTGTTTCTAAGATTCTAATTTTTTGATATCCTTCAATTAAAGCACGCACTTTTTTTAAATCAATTTTAAAGTTTATTGTACATAAACCAAGAGCAGCCATCCCTAAATCAAATACTTTATAATAATGGCAAGCTTCTTCAAAATCGATGATTGCTTTGAATTTATTTTTTTCAAACAAAACGTTATCATAAAAAAGATCACCATGAATTAAGCCCTTTGGTAAGGATGGTGGAATCTCTTTTTTTAGCCAATTGTGTTTTTCAACCAGCCATTTTTCATAGATGGGGTCTATGTTTTTTTCAAAACATTTTGAGAATATTTCTAATCCATAAGAATGAATTTTATCTAAATTATTTGGGGATGGAACTTCATGCAACTTTCCAAGAGCTTTACCAACTTGTCGTATCATGGGTCTATTCAAATTTTGAATAACATTCCCATGAATATATGGTTTTAACAATACAGGTTTACCTTGAAAGGTTAAGCATGTTTTTCCATTGGATGATTTTGTAATTCTTGTACTTGGAAAATCATGTTTTTCCAAGTACTCTAAGAGATTGCACAAGGATATTGCATGGCTTATATGAAATTCACATATAGTTAAAATGTAATCTTGATTGTTTGAATTTATTAAATAGCTTGAATTTCCAGCGCCGCCAAGAATTGTTGAAAAATGGTTTACTTTAATATCGTATTGATCTAAAAGTATCTGGATTTCTTTTTTTTGTAGTATTGAATATTGGGCCATAAATAGAATAAAATTTAAACTTGGTAAAAGTTATAAAAAACTGTTGAAAAAAATGGGATATTCATTTTTTATATTACGCTTTTTACGACCATTAATTTTATGGGGTGTTTATCTTTTTACGAATTGGTATCAGTGCTATTAACATTAAAAGGGCATAAAACACAAGACCCATAACGAGCATTATAATGAAATAATAGGGCCATTCAGGCATAAGCATCGCGAAATTGACACCGGGAGGCTTTGATTGAGTAAACATATAATTGCTACCAATTATCAAATTAAATACGATGATGGAAATAACGAGAGTTGATGTCCATTGTACCGCATTAAAAAAGTCCGACCATCGTGGGCGGTAGTTGTCGATAACCAAAGTTAGCATTATGAATATCACAAATCCATGGGCGATAAAGTAATGGATAGACATGTATATTTCAGCCATCTCTGATAAATTTGTATTAAGAAATGCAGTAAATGATCCAGCGAATCCGGCGAAAAAGAACCAGTTTTGAAGTGGCCGAGAATCTTGATATTTGAAGTAAACTGGAATAAGTAGGGCAGTGAGATAACACATTTCTAAGGGTAGTGAGATTTTGAAATCCCAAAGACCGTAATAAAACATATTGACTTGATAGGCTACCTCGTTAACAATAACCAACCAAGAGATTGTTTGAAGAAAAACAGATTTAATTCTTTTGGACCCTTGACTATAAATCCATATTCCGGCTATACATGAAACAGTGCTAATACTGCCATAAATAACATGTTGACTTGGCAGGGAGAGTAAAATATTTATTATATCTTTAATCATATTGTTAAAATTTAAAAATGCGATTTCTGATTAACTATTTCTTAATTAAGAAATAATATTTGAAATCTCTATGCAATGTCTGATTTGAATCCTTAATTTCATGCCCTGAAATATTGCATATTAATTAAATGAATTCTTACTTTTATTCTTCAGTTTTTAGAAAAACACTGGCCACATTATCGGGGTTTTTTCTTATCGTTTTTCTTTTTGGCCATTTGGCTGGAAACTTACAGTTAGTTTTACTCTCCGGAGATGTCGCTCAAAAGCAATTTAATGAGTATGCTCTCTTTATGACTAGTAATCCTGCAGTTAAAATTTTATCCTATCTTACATACGCTTCTATTTTATTGCATGCAGCCCTTACTCTTTTCCTAGCGATTCAATCCAAAAAGGCAAGACCGATTGATTATGAAGTTTCAGCAGGATCTGCTAATAGTTCTTGGGCATCCAGAAATATGCCAATGCTTGGAATATTGGTTATGTTATTTATTCTTATTCATATGAAAAGTTTTTGGTACGAAATGCATTTTGGTACAATTGGAAATGATCCATGGGGACATAAAGATCTTTATACAATGACTGTTGTTGCATTTCAAAAATGGTGGTACACAGCTTTTTATGTTATTAGTATGGTTATTCTTGGATTCCATTTACGTCACGGCGTAGAGTCGGGATTCCAAACATTGGGACTCAAAACGCGGAAATATATTGGCCCAATTCAAACAATTTCACAAACAATTGCAATATTGATACCTGCGGCATTTGCAATCATTCCAATTATTTTACACTTACAATCATGAGTATTTTAAATAGCAAAATTCCAGAAGGGCAATTATCAGAAAAATGGTCAAATTATAAATCCACAGTTCCATTAGTTAGTCCAGGGAACAAGAGAAGGTTAGAGATTATTGTTATTGGAACAGGGCTTGCTGGTGCATCAGCATCATCGTCTTTGGCCGAAATGGGATACAATGTAAAAACATTTTGTTTTCAAGATAGCCCACGTCGCGCACATTCTATCGCGGCACAAGGTGGAATCAATGCTGCAAAAAATTATCAAAATGATGGAGATTCTGTATTTAGACTTTTTTATGATACAATTAAGGGAGGAGATTATCGATCCCGCGAAGCCAATGTTCATCGTTTAGCAGAAGTTAGTTCAAATATTATTGATCAATGTGTTGCTCAGGGTGTTCCTTTTGCTCGCGAATATGGTGGCACATTAGATAACCGGTCTTTTGGTGGCGTTCAAGTATCGCGAACGTTTTATGCTCGAGGTCAAACTGGACAACAATTATTATTGGGTGCTTATAGCGCATTAAGTAGACAAATTGCAAAAGGCAGCGTAACCATGTATAATCGCCATGAAATGCTGGATATTGTAAAAATTGATGGAAAAGCACGTGGTGTAATTGTTCGAAATCTTTTAACTGGTGAATATGAACGCCATTTTGGGCATGCCGTTGTTTTAGCAACAGGTGGATATGGAAATGTTTTTTATCTTTCAACTAATGCTATGGCAAGCAATACAACTGCAATTTGGAAAGCTTATAAAAAAGGAGCCATGTTTGGGAATCCTAGTTTTACTCAAATTCACCCCACATGTATTCCGGTTTCGGGAGATTATCAATCTAAATTAACTCTAATGTCTGAATCACTTCGGAATGATGGTAGAATTTGGGTGCCAAAAAAACAGGGTGACGATCGTCGCGCTGAAGATATTCCTGAAGATGAACGTGACTATTATTTAGAACGTCGCTATCCGGCATTTGGAAATTTAGTACCTCGAGATGTCGCATCTCGCGCGGCCAAAGAACGATGTGATGAAGGATATGGTGTAGGCTCAACCAAACTTGCAGTTTATCTTGATTTTAAAGATGCTATAAAACGACTGGGGCAGGATGTTGTTAGCGCTCGATATGGTAACCTCTTTGAAATGTATGAAAAAATTACGGGAGAAGATCCGTATAAATCTCCTATGAGAATTTATCCCGCGGTTCATTATACGATGGGAGGGCTTTGGGTTGATTATAATTTAATGACCACTGTCCAAGGTCTTTATGCTATTGGAGAATGTAATTATTCTGACCATGGCGCAAATAGATTAGGCGCGTCAGCACTCATGCAGGGATTAGCGGATGGGTATTTTGTGTTGCCATACACGATAGGTGAATATTTATCCAAAGATATTCGAACACCAGCTATTTCAACTGATCATGAAGCATTTGAAATTGCAGAAAATGAAGCGCGAGACCAAAACACTCGATTATTAAATAATAACGGTTCAAAATCTGTAGAAAGTTTCCATCGCGATTTGGGAGCAATTATGTGGGAAAATTGTGGGATGGCGCGAAACAAACCCAATCTTACAAGTGCCATATCAGAAATTCAATCACTGAAAAAAGAGTTTTGGGAAAAAGTTAGAGTTCCCGGGCGAGATGATAATTTGAATCCTGAATTAGAAAAAGCAGGTCGAGTAGCAGATTTTATAGAATTAGGTGAATTGATGGTTCGGGATGCGCTAGATCGGAGTGAATCTTGCGGTGGACATTTCAGAGAAGAATCTCAAACGGAAGAAGGTGAAGCATTACGTGATGATGAGAATTTTAAATTTACATCAGCTTGGGAGTATAAAGGTGATGATGTGAAACCTGTCCGAAATAAAGAAGAATTACAATTTGAAGCTGTTGAATTAACACAGCGGAGTTATAAGTAATGGGAACTTTAAACCTTACACTAAAAATTTGGCGTCAAGATGGCCTAAATAAACCGGGTGGATTTAAAAATTACAAGGTTGATGGACTTAACACTCACATGTCATTTTTGGAAATGTTGGATGTATTAAATGAACAATTGGTGAATGAAGATTCAGAGCCTGTGGCATTTGATCATGATTGCAGAGAAGGGATATGTGGAATGTGTTCCATGGTAATTGATGGTCGCCCGCATGGTTTATTAGATGGAACGACGACTTGTCAGCTTCATATGAGATTTTTTAATGACGGGGATACAATTACAATTGAACCGTGGAGAGCAAAGCCTTTTCCAATTATTAAAGATTTAATAGTTGATAGAACTCCCTTAGATAGAATTATCCAAGCAGGAGGATATGTATCTATTAACACAGGAAGTGCTCCTGATGGGAATGTTATTCCCATCAGTAAAGAAATATCCGAAGACGCTTTTGATGCAGCTGCTTGTATTGGGTGTGGTGCCTGCGTTGCGGCTTGTAAAAATGCATCCGCCAGTTTATTTACTGCAGCAAAAATTTCACAATTAGCACTTCTACCGCAAGGTCAAGCAGAACGAAAGGAGCGGGTAATTGGTATGGTTCAACAAATGGATAAAGAAGGCTTTGGTCATTGCACAAACACAGAAGCTTGTGAAGCAGAATGTCCTCAGGGAATTTCAGTAGAATATATTCGTAAGATGAATTGGGAATATCACTGTGCAAATATAAAGGGATAAACTTTTTATATTTTTATCTTAAAATATAAAGTAATAAAAAAGCCTCTGAATTTTCCAGAGGCTTTTTTTGTATTGTTAAATGACGGTTGTTTTTATTTTAGTTTAAAATTTACTGGGATAGATATCCAAACTGCTACTGGTCGTTCTCGTTGCTTTGCTGGGCGAAATCGTGTTTTACGTATCGCGTCCATCGCAGCTTCATCTAAGCCAGTATTTGGGACACCTTTCAAAATTAATGTTTCTTTTACTCGACCTTTTTCATCAATGAAAGCCTGAACAACAACAACGCCCTCTATACCGGCTTCCTGTGCAATTTCGGGATAAACGGGACGAATTGGAGACATGGCTACAGGAGGGTCATCATAAGGAATAAAGACCACTCTGGGACCTGACGGTGGTGGTGGTGGTGCATCCATATTTGAAAAATCATCGAAATCTAATTCATCTAAAGTTAAATCATCTGCAATATCTTCATCATCGGAAGGGACTGGAATAGATGGACGAGCAGGTGGTGGTGTATTATCAATTTGTTGTGTTTGCGGGATATCAATGTTTTCTATAATCACCTGATCTACATCTTCAAATTCCATGGTGCTTAAGAATCGTGGAAATACAAGAAAGTTTAAGATTACAAGCGTAACACCAATTAAAGATGTTACTCGTATCACGATAGGATATTGTATTTTTAGTGGATTTATATGTGCCATTAATCGACTAGGGTCTTGGTAGAATAATTAAGCTTTAATGCTTCTACTTTTCTAAGGTTATCATGGATATCGGATATCAGCCCCATCTCAGATTCTTCATCACCTTTAAGAGAAACAACAATCTGTGGATCCGCCATTCGCTTATCATACATAACTAAGGAAACATCATCCACGTTAAGTAAACGGTCATCAATAGAAATCATTCCTTCTTTTGATACCCAAAGCTGAACTGTATGACGCTTAGATTTCAACTTTTCAATACGCTTTGCTTTTGGAAGGTTAACAGGAAGTCCCGAACTTTCCTTAAGTACCGTTGTTACCATAAAAAATATTAATAGCATAAATATGATATCAGGCATAGATGCAGTTGGTATTTCACTTGAGATTTGTGTTTTTCGTGTAAATTTCATTATTACTTACTATTGGCGATTGAGATTCGTTTTGCGTCAGCCATTTTTAATTGATCTATAACACGAACATAATCATTATATGCAGTTTTAGGATGAGCTTTAACGGAAACAATTAATTTACTATTCTCCCGAAGTCTTTGTCCGACAGTACGATGAATTTGATCGATACTGGTTGGCTCTTCATCTAAAAGTACTTTTCCTTGAGAGTTAATAAGACAATTTAAAATATTTTCTTTCCGAATTTCGATTTCCATGTCACCAGGAGGCGGAAGAATAACGCCCAATCCTTTGTCAGTGTCTATGGTAGTAGTTACCAAAAAGAATATTAGGAGTAGAAAGGCAATGTCTGCCATTGAAGATGTGGGTATTTCCCCACCTTTAAATCTGCGTTTGGCCATATGGCTACCTTGAAAAGTTTATTTTCTGGCTTCTTTTTCGTACAGATGATCCATGATTTTCACAGACTGTTCTTCCATATCTAATACGAGCTTATCAATTCTAGATATAAAAAGATTTTGGCATGTCTGAATAATCATGGCTACAATCAATCCGAATGCAGTTGTCAACAAAGCTTGAGAGATACCACCGGCTACAACTGCAGGCGAAATATCATTGGCTGCTTTAATAGCATCAAATGCCCCAATCATTCCTACAACAGTTCCCGTAAATCCTAACATGGGTGCGATAGTAATGACAGCGTTAAGCCAAATCATATTTTTCTCAAGAAAAGCCATTTCCATTGCACCGGCATTTTGAATTGCTTTTTCAACGTCACCTAAGCCACGATGCATTCTAGATAAACCAGCATGAAAAATAGCTGCAACAGGGCCTTCAGTGTCTTCGCAAACTTTTACAGCTGCTTCAGCTCCGTTGTCATCGATTGCTTTTGTAATGTCTTCAAAAAATGAATTTGAGTCTACAGCAGACATCATTAGCGAGTAAAATCGCTCTATAGCAAATCCTATCCCAAATAAAAGGGTCATTAGGATTGGCCACATGAAACTGCCGCCTTCTAAGAAATAATGGACCATTGTTGTGTTTCTCCGATTATGATCTAATAAATAGTGATTAAAATAATAATAAAGTTTATTAAAAGACGTTCAATTTAATTCAATGAATCTAAGAACGCTTGAGCTTCATTAAAATGTTTTAATGATTCAATTACTTGATTATCTAACTGCAATCGAATATTTGCTGCTTCGTCTTTTCCCCAAACAGAACCTGCTATTTCACTTTTAATTCTATTGTAAATAAAATCCGTATTTATAAATAAGGAATCTTCAACAACATCAATAGAATCCTGTTTAAGATGATGGATGAAATTATAAAAAATATCATCAGAAACAACCCAATCATTTTTAAAATCAGAAAAAGAGAGAAACTCAGTTGAATGAATTGAAGCATATTCGGATGCAAAATTAAATATAGGTCGTTTGGGATTCCTTAATACTTTTCCGGTTTCGCTATTGATATTGTTTTTATAAGGGATATATACATCAGGTGTAATTCCCCCTCCGCCATAAACAATTCGGCCCGATTTTGTTTTGTATTTTGGTCTCAATTCTTTCAAGCTGTCTATTTTGGATTCTCGATCTGTTGCATACAGTTCACGGTAATAAGCTAAATCGTTTCCGTTTTCATAGGGGCGCTGGATGAGGCGTCCAGACGGGGTATAGTAGCGAGCAATCGTCACGCGAACTGCAGCGCCTGAATCTAATGGTAATTGTCGTTGAACGAGTCCTTTTCCAAAACTTGTTTCACCAACGACAAGCCCTCTATCTAAATCTTGAATTGCGCCTGATACAATTTCTGCAGCACTAGCAGACCCTCGATTAATTAATACGATTAGAGAGAAATTATCAAATCCTTTTCCTGAATTCCCCAAAAAAACCTGATTGGATTCTTTTACCTTACCAACAGTATAAACTAATGTGTCAGCTGTGGTAATAAATTGATCTACGATTGCTGCAGCTTGTTTTAAATAACCACCACTATTCCCACGGAGATCAAATAAAAGACGCTTCATCCCCTGATTTACAAGTTTGTCTAAAGCAGCAGTCACTTCTGTTTCGGTTGTTGCAGAAAATCGTCTTAAAAATATATACCCTGTTTCTTCATCGATCATGGTTGCTGCGCCAACACTATATATTGGAATATTATCCCGAATGATAGTTACATCAAATGGTTTCTGAGTTCCAATACGGCTAATTGTAACATCTACTTTTGTCCCTTTCCGACCTCGCAGCTTTTTGAAAACTTCATCTTTGGTGATTTTGTAAGCATCTTCGCCGTTGATTGCAATAATTTTATCGCCAGGCATGAGGCCGACAATATCAGAAGGACTGTCGGGTACAGGAGAAATCACAGTAATAAACCCATCTAAAATATCAAATTCAATTCCAATACCTTGAAATTTTCCTTTAAATATTTCGTTGATATTTTCTTGCTCTTTGGCGGGGATGTAAGTGGAGTGAGGATCTAGCTCTTCCATGAGTCCCTTAAAAGCACCATCCATGATTTTATCCATATCTACAGTATCAAAATAAAAATGGTTTACATAAGAAATAATTTGCTGCAATACATTTATTTTTTCACGTAATACTTTATAAACATTTTTTTCTCCGGCATACATTCTAGGCATAAAAATAATAGCAGCAAGAAGAAATCCCATGGTTGCAGATAGCACCAATGGCCAAATTTTTTGGGCATTTTTAAACATAATATTTTATTTTTGAGTTATAAACCGATATAGAGCATCGTTCGAAACGATGCGCCTTGAATCGCTGATGTTGGTGAATCACTTATTTTGGTTCTCCCATTTAAGACCCAACTTCCAGCAGTAATGGTACCTTTGTTAAACCCAACGCTTATACGTAATCCTAATCGCTCTAGAAATTGCCATTTTACAGCGAGGTAGGGTTGAAAATTGAAAAATGTTGCGCTCACATCGCGAAGAAGTCCAGGTACAGTACCGGGTAAAATACTCGGATCGGCATATTCTGTACTATCTACTCCATAGAATAATGTGCCTGTGCTGTCCATGGTTCCATAGACATTTGAAAAAACATCAGCCCAACGAGGATTTCCACTTTGTTGATCTAGCGCTATTCCTGCTCGACCGAGCCCCATTAAAGCGCCTGCCGATATTTCGAGATCTTGTAAGAGAGGCATAACATATTCTACAGAAGCAGCGCCTAATGAAAATGTAAATTTTGCTTCAATGGTTGGGTTGAAATATTTTGTATAATTTTTGGAAGGTTCACCAATATCTAATGTGTCATTTCCGTTATTATCTTGAAATACAACAATATCTGGTATGGTGCTTATTGTCGTTCCGCCTACACCCGCGTAGCCACCAATCCGCCAGCGACCTGTCACGTGAGCGAAACCCTCTCCCCCATGAATGACGAACGGATCTTTAAAGTTCTTTGGTTCAAGCCCTAAGCCCGTTAAAAAAGATGATCCCGGGATTGAATCAAGTTTTATATACATTGGGCTATAGCCAATACCGCCGCCAAGAAAATCTTGAGCAGGATAACTGAATTGTGCCAACAAAATGGTGGTACTCAGTGATATGAATAAAACAATATTTTTCATGATTTATAAAATTCTCCGCATGGTGGAATGATTCAAATTAAGATTCATCGTTGAATTTAGAAAGAAAATACAGCCATAAACTTAAAAATTTGAATCAAAAGTTTGGTAGGGTCTTTTCCTTGTAAAAACATCCTTATAACCCTATATTTTTTGAAGAGTAAATGAGGTAAGGGAGATTAAAACGTGATTTGCCTCCCGAATAATTGTATCTAATTTGGGTTAATAACATGCGGTTTAGTACGTTCATAGGGGCAGAAATGCGCTTCTTAAGAAAAATATTTATTGGAGTCCTTCTCTTGTCGAGTCTATCAGCCAGGGGAGTTTTCCACGTTCACGGGTCATATGACCTAGACAAAGATGGGGTAATTGAAACACTCATCCTCAATACCCGTACGTCTTCTGCGAGCTGGGTAGAGATTACGAATTCATCAATAACGGACACAGTATGGTCGTATTTGTTGCCGAACGGACAATCATTTAATGACGTTGAAGTTTTAGATATCAATGGCGATGGCTACAATGAGCTTGTAGCTATCGTGGATTTACCACCTTCGGTTAATGACCAATCATGGCTTTATGTTTTTTTAGGAAAAGAAGGTGGATTTGATTCAGCGCCACTTACACTTGGTTATCAATCCGCTGGGTTAAAAATTATTAGACCATCTAATCTATCTCTAGTTCCGGGTGGGTTTCCAAAACTATCGGTTGGTTTTGGAGCAACCTTACGACAGGCAATGGTATTCAACATTGTGTTATCTGATGATGAAATTTCGCTTTCAAATATCCAAATGCTTGAAGCGCCTATTATTAGGAATGGTTATGGTGTAGTATATACAGGTGGCTTTATAAGTCATGAGTCAAACTATCTCACAACAATTTCCCCAGAGGGAGATAAACTTAAGATTGCACTTTTTGATGTTTCTCAAAATTTTAAGCATATAAGGTCAGAACAATTACCTATTGATAATGCACAAAACTTACTTGGGGCAGATATCCAAGCATTTCAATCAAAAACCTCAGACACAGAAGGTTTATTAATTCCATTTGGTTCAGATGATGTTTATTTATTAGAAGTAGTAGGCGGCAATCCAATACTTTCTAATACAAATCTTTCAAATAAAAAATTATTTCCTATTATAGATGAAATAAGTGGATCGATGCTTTCAGAAATAATAAGTATGAAAACTCAAGTTGAAGTTACTGAGACACTGCCATCGGTTTTGAGACATACAAACTCTCGTGCAGAAATGGGAGTGCTGCCTATTCCATCAGCGTCTTTAGCTGATGAATCAGCAACGCTGAATTCAATCCCCATGATAGAAAACAAAGATTATACAAGTTTACCTGATGGCCAAGATGAGACATTTAATCTTGAGAATGATGCAACCAAGAAGCAGAAAAAATATGATGTTTTAACGCCAACTTTAGGTGATTTTTTAGCAAGTGTTAAAAAGGATCTTTCAGATAATACTGACCCTATTGATAAAACATCTATTCCAAATATGAATAAGGAAATGGAGAGTGTCACTTGGGCTGATGAAGCTGGGTTTACACGTCTAAATCTCGGAGATTATATTCCTGAAAACGTTGAAAATGATTCAATCGTTTCTTTAATTCCAGAAAGAGATAAAGGTGTATCTACATTTTCAGAAACAGTTCATGAAGCATTGGTGCCTGATGAAGTTAATTCAGATACAGTATTGGATATGCAGTCAATCAATGCAATTGATTTATATTATGTATTGGCGATGACCCCCGCATCAGATACAAAGGATAGATATGTTTTTGATGGCGAAGCTCCATTTGGAATATCTGTAAATCAGCTTCCACCCATGGGAACTGCAACCCATTTTCAACACGGTATTTCTGCAAATCTTGCAAACTTGAAAAGAGGTGATACATTTGATTTTGCTTATTCATTGAGAGATGCAAGATTAGATAGTATTACAACATTAACGATGGTGCATGATATGCAGACGAATGTAGTTTTTATGTCAATTTCGCCAAATCAAGATTCATTATCTCAGTCTTATGAGCCGGAAGCTTTTGATCCTAACTTATTTGAATTCCCTGATTATTTCTTTGAAGGCTTCCCTACGTCATTGGATATGGATTTTACCGATAAATTAATTCGATTTTCATTTGATGGTATTGAGGATTCCACTTATCAAGGAATTTATTTATCATCTACCACGCCATCAAATCCATCTCAATCTCTTGCTGTTTTTATGGATGAAGGCACGCTTCAGGCTATTCGAGGAGAAGTTGTGGTTCGCGCCAATGGGTCTAAGAAAGTGACTACTGAATTTGATTTAGTTGGCCATGTTGAGCCTGCAGTTATGTTTTCTCGGCTTATACAGGAAATGTTCCCGAATGAATTAAAAATAAAATTACTCCAGGGTGCTTCTTTAGAAGGTCCATTATTTGGCCCGGTAGGAAAATTGCCTACAGTGACGCGTGAACCTCGACTACCAGAAGCGCAGCCAGATCAAGCAAGTCCAGATATTCCCGTAGAACCAAAACAGAGCAATGTTCCATCAGAGAAAAAAGTTGTCACTAAAGATGAATCTATGATGAATCCCAATATAGTAGAGCCACAAGAGGATGAAGTGTCTACTAATGTATTAGAAGTATTAAAGTCAGAGATAGATGTTCCAGTTCTTATAGATACATTAAAGTTAGAAAACAGGAAAGACACAAAATTACACATTCAAGATGGATCTATTCCTGAAACGGAAATATCTCAGCCGGATAATGAATTGGAAAAAGAGACAATTAATCTTGATGAAAATGATGAGAATAATAGATAAATAATTCAATGAATCAGTTTCACATATCACAAAAATTATTAGGAACATTGGTTTTCCTTTTTGGTCTTTCATTTGGACAAAAGATTGTTCATATGAATGGGACTTATGATTTAGATGGTGATGGGTTTTTAGAATTTATTGCACTCGAACTTTCACCAAGAGAAGATGTATTTCCAACGGCAGTTCGATATTATGAAATTGATTCAGATGGATATCAAAATTTAATTTGGGAGTTTACACCTCCAGTTGCTTTAGAAGGTCAATTTGTTGATGCTCAAATTGGCGATTTGGATGGAGATGGATCTCCCGAACTTGTATTGGTCATGAATTTATCTCGATTTGGGGATAATGCTACTCCGCATGTATTTGTAGCGACCTATTCTTGGGATGGATCACATTTTTCAGAAATCCCAACTGCTACATTGGATTTGGGAAAAGAGAACCGGTCGTTACGATGTAACAACTTTCAATTGTTAGATCAGGATGCTGATGGGGATCAAGAATTAGTTTTAGCATTAGGAAGTCCATTTCGTGGATTTGCAATTGTGAATTCAACTGCTACAGGATTATCATTAACAAAAAAAGTTCGGCCAGATGAATTACTGGTTGGTTCCGGTTTACTCTATGTTGGTGTTGTGGATTATGATGGCGATGGCTATGATGATGTGTTAGCATTAAGTCCGGAAGGGCATACAATAAAGGCTCAACCATTTTACAATATAGGCGGTGTTTTTGATTCGGGACATTTAGTCCGAAAAAGAATTGATGGGCTTAGCGGTATTCTTCCTTACTCAATTGAATTAACAGATTGGGACGCAGATGGATTTTTTGATGTAATAGTTCCTTTTAATTCTGGGGATGTGATTGCATTTACACTTACACCTGCTACATTAGTTTTGGATGAAGTTCCCGTAAATCCAGGGCCATTATCACAAGTTGCTTTAGAAGATTTCAATCAAGATACATATGAAGATATTTTAATGCTTTCTTCTGATATAAATGCATTGACTTTGATGTCTGGAAAAGACGGTGGTTTGGATCAAGGTGTTCAAAATGCAATGAAGCATATTCCGCCGAGCATGCAAATATTTTCAATGATTCCTATGAGTCAAGCGGGACAATACACGGGAAATGTTTTGGTCTCGGGCTGGGATGGAGAATTAAATTCCGTATATATAATTCAATTAGGAAATAAATCCGATCGATTAGATCAGGGGTATTTGATCACGTCTGATTATATCCAAAAACAATTACCAAATCTTTTAGCCAATATTCAAGACGATTTCGTGGAAGTTCCTGAAGTTTATATTGAGATACTACCAGAAGAGAATGTTCCTCTTCAACCTCAGCAGGAAGGAAAAATTATTATGGACTTAGGTCAATCTCCTAGTTCATATATCCCCGGAACACTTGCATTGGAGCAACGAGAAGGCTCAGTTTTAAAGGAACAACCCAAGGTATCTATTCCAAAAAAAGTTATGCGTACATTGGAACAGCCCAAAAGACCTCGCCCAAAAGAAACAGTTGGGCAACGGCTTCCAAAGCATATTCTCCCTAGATATGTATTGACTCCAGGACAACCCTTCCTATATGAAATCCCGAATGATAGTTTGGAAGAGTTTTATAGTTTTCGTTGGGAAAATCAACCACCAAAAGGGATGTATTTTCTATATGAGAGCAAATCAATTAATTGGGTACCCACAGACAAACAATTAGACGCATTTCCTGTTTCATATTTTGTAAGAATGAAAGTGGATGAAATCGTTGAAGCAACTACTGCATCTACAGAAGGTGAGCAAGTTTATAAAGCGGTACCTGTTTTAGAAAGTCGAGATGAGAGCCTTTGGATCTACGTGAATGATCCCCCGAGATTTTTAACTCAACCCACGATTACAGAATTTATTGCAGGGTCAACTTTTCGTTATGAGCCTATTGTACAAGACCGCAACAAGGATTCAAATTTACAATTTGAGTTAGAAGTCGCTCCGGATGGAATGACATTTGAAAATGGTATTTTAAATTGGAAAACTGATAGTGCGCATGTTGAAATATATGATGTACGAATTGTAGTAACAGATGGCTATATAAGAACAGCTCAGGAATTTCAACTATTTTCACGTGCTGGTGTTAAAATTCTATCTCATGCGTCAGAAAATGCTTCAGTAGGGAAACCCTATAATTATCCGATTAAAGTTTGGCGACAACGTGCGGATGAAAAAATAAATTATAAATTATTTTATGGTCCAGATGGGATGAAAATGGATCCTGACGGAACGGTATCTTGGACGCCGAATCCGGTTCAGGTAGATACAATGAAATATGCAGTGGTTGTAAGTCATGGCGTTGCAACAGATACGCAATTTGTAGATTTATTTGTAAACCATCCGCCTATTATAAAATCATCTCCCCTCCCAATGAATAAAATTAATGTAGGTGGAATCTGGGATTATGATTTAGAAATTGAAGATCCCAATAAAAAAGATGTTGTTGTTTATACTGCCCACGAACTTCCAAAAGGAATGAGAATGGATCCGCATACTGGTCGGTTGAGATGGGAACCCACTATGAATGAGTTGGATTTTCATACCTTAAAAATTGAAATATCTGATGGACACGAATCACGCATGATTGAATCGGACTTTTTTGTTAATGCTCCAGTTCAAATTGTTTCTGTACCAACCATGTCAGCAACAGTTGGGGATGAATATTCTTACCGTATTATGGTAAACGATAAAAACAAAGGGTCTCTCCTTCCTTTTAATCGAGTTGTGAAAGTGGAGAATGTATCTGCTATTCGAATTTATTCAATAAATATTACAGATGATGTTTCTCTATCAAACGTTGATAGGTTTTTGGGTGATTGGCATAATGCAGATGCAATATATTATGTTGATCCAAAATATCCAGCTGATTCGCTTGTTTCACGTTTGAATATGAAAAAATATACTCATTCTGTCTTTTTTGAAGATAATAGACTGTGGGTGATTTTAGAAACAATTGATGGTAGAACAATAAAAGTAAAAGATTTTTTATGGGAGTTTTTTCATGGAGGAAAAGGAAAGCCTCCTCGCGTTGTTGTTGAGCGGGTAAATTCTATGAAATTCTCTTTATTAGATTTCCCAGAAGGAATGGTTGTTGAAGAAGCATCGGGAACACTTAGATGGACTCCATCTATCGAACAAACAGATGCACATCGAATTACTGCTGTAGTCTCTGATGGATATACGAAAGATGAACAAACTTTTGAAATATACTCAAACCATTTGCCTACAATTGTATCGAATCCGCCACATATGGGGTTAGTTGGAGATTTATTTAAATATAATGTTCGAGTTGATGATAAAAATGAAAACACTCAATTAGAGTATACACTTTTGAAAGGACCCCATGGTATGCAAATGGATCGTCATGGAAAAATCTTGTGGGTTCCTAAGGCAGCGCAAATTAACAATAACACATTTGAAGTTGCCGTAAGTGATGGGTATGGTACGGATATTCAAATGGGTAAAATATTTGTAAATAATGCACCAACTGTTATTTCAAATCCAAAGCCTGTTGGACTTACAGGGCATACGTGGCGCTATAAAATGACTACAGAAGACCTAAACGGGGATAAGGTGGCTTATCGCGCTGTGCGCCTTCCTAAATACGCTCGATTTGATAAAAAGAAAGCTATTGTAGAATGGACCCCACGTAAAAACCAAATGGGAATTAATGATTTTATTTTAATGGCAGTGGATGAGCATGGCGCCACATCGAGTCATGAATTTCAGGTTCACGTATTCCATGACCCAAGCTCCCAAGCATTGGTGAATACAGGCTGGCCATTGATGCTCACGTTTGTGGGTGTTGTATTTGCCTGGGGAATGGCGCAGATTTAAAAACTGTGTATCTGGTTGGGGTATGCCTTAACCTTGAATTATTAATTTGGTTTTAATGATTCAAGCATTGCCTTGTGATGATCAACCGAGGGTTGAATACTTTCTAATGATTTCTTCGCTTTTTGGGTCTTTTTTTAGCAGTTCTGTCCATCAATAATAAAAGCGGTATTGTAGTCCGTTAAAACACCGCGATAGATATTCACATCCTAATCTTTTAGCGGAGTGCCAACTTTTTCAATTTTTCTTTAGGCTGAATTATTATTTCAATTCCCACTACAATCACAGGTTTTGTAAAAGAAAAATATTCTATTTTTACCCAATCTTTTTCTGTTGTTAAAATATAATCCGCATCAGCAGAAAGCGCTTCCACGTTTATCCAGTCTGATTGTGTATAATGATAATGGTCTGAAAACACTTTTTCTCCACTGATTATGCAGCCGAAGTTTATCACGGTTTGATTAAACCCGGATGAATCACCAATCGCAGAAACAATGAATACTTTTTTATTTTCAAAAGAACTGGGATTTTCGGGTGAAAGTGTTGAGATTGATGCGTGACTTGTAGATAGTAAAATGGGCAAACCGGATTCTTTGATTTTTCGGATTAAAAATGGTTTTGGTTTTTTCAAATTTGTTTTTGTAAGAATCACAGCATCCCCGCGATTAATATTCATCCACGGTTCTCGCAACAACCCATAAGGCAGCAATTTATGATTAAATGATTTATCACCACTATTCACTAAAATAAGATCCAAATCTCTTTCTAATCCTCGGTGCTGGAATCCGTCATCCAATAAAATAATGTCGGGATTAAATTGTTGCATAAGAAAGGTGCCACCGCGAAATCGGTCTTCATCCACCACTACAGGAATTTGAGTCAATTTTTTTGCCATAAGAAAAGGTTCATCACCGGATTCTTCCCAAGTGACTTTGGGACCGTTTCCATCTGAAACTAAAAGAGTTCCTTTTGTGACGCGTCCATATCCCCGGCTCAATATGGCAACACGTTTCCCTTTTTGTTGTAAATAATCTGCTAAGAAAATTACCGTAGGGGTTTTACCTGTACCGCCAACTGTTATATTGCCAATACTGATTACATGGCAGGGCAAACGTCGAGAAATAAAAAAACCATATTTATAAAATAAATTTCGCCAATAAATCACTCCCCAATAAATAAGCGCTAAAGGAAAGAGAAAGTATGCGGTTAATTCTTTGCGAATGCTATTTTGTTGCATAATACAAGTTGTTTTTCTCAATATTATTCATTTTTTCAATAAGATGCTTATTGCAGTCATTAAAATGTTGATCTTTTTCGAAAATAATGGGTTCACCATACTCAATAAATATTTTTCCAAATGGTTTTTCTAAATAAAATGTATCCCAATTAGTAAACCCCCATCGGGACGTAGAATGAACACTAACAGGAACAATGGCTGATTGTGTTGATTGAGCCGCTCGAATTACCCCTGGTTTTGGAATTCGTGCTGGACCTGTAGGTCCATCAGGTGTAATAAAAACAAGACTCCCAGATTGTCTCAATGCTTGAATCATGGCTTTGTATGCGACATTACCTTTTTCTTTGCTTGATCCACGTATCATATTCCATCCCCATCTACTGGCAATTTGAGAAATCAATTCTGCATCTTTATGGGTGCCAGCAATTGCATGAACGGAATGGTTTCTTAAATCATGTACAATAGATAAGAGTTGGCCATGCCAGACAGAAAGAATCACAGATGTGCCATCTTCAATTAAGGTTTCGTAATGATGTCTTCCGCGCACATCTTTCCGGTTGGTTCCATAGATGAGTTTTAAAATTGCACTGACTAGGTAGATTTTAGTTCTAGGAGGAATAAGTTTAGTCATCACTGAAATCCATTTTAGATAAAATAGATTTTGCCGTTCGTTGATAAACACCTGGTAACCCCAACGTTTTTCGAACGGTATTAAATCCAGTTAGCATCTTTTTTCGTAAAATATTTTTTGTGTCTAACAATGGCATTACTCCTTGAACCAGATTGTTAACTGTCATTTCATTCTGAAGAAACTCGGGCACAATTTTCTCATCCATAATTAAATTCACCATGGATGCATATTTTACAGACACCATGGTATTTGCTAACAACCAAGAAGTCGTAGAAAGCTTGTAACATACAAGCATAGGCAGGTCTTCTACAGCGCATTCTAGAGTTGCAGTTCCAGATGATACTAAAGCTGCTGTTCCTGCAACCATTGCTTTTCTGGCATTTAATTCAATTCTGAAATAATTAGGCAAAGTTGGAAAAACCACATTTGGTGCTTTTCCTACCATGATTTGTAAATCTGGTATATTACTTTTTAATGTTTCTACTGTTTCAAGAAAAACAGGCAAGTGGCGATCAATTTCTTGCTGTCTGCTACCCGGTAATAATACCAATAATGGATGCTCAATGGTAAGAGAATGACGTTGGTAAAATTCTTTAGAGTTTTCATCCAAATGTTCCTGTTCGCAAAATGGATGTCCCATATAATTTGCAATTAGTCCACGTGATTCAAACCATGTTTGCTCAAATGGGAAAATTGAAAGCGCTTGATCCAAAGTTTTTTTCATTATTTCAATGCGTTTTTCTTTCCAGGCCCATACTTGGGGAAGAATAAAATAAGTAATTGGGATTTTTAAATTTTGGATTCGTTTTGCTAATCGAAGATTGAATCCTGGATAATCTATTAAAATTATTCGATCGGGTTTTACTCGTGTAATTGTATCAATCGTTTTATTCATGATTTTCATCATGCGAGGAAGGTGTTTTATTACTTCCATAAATCCCATAATAGCAAGATCGTCTGTGTGTTCTAAAATTTGCATCCCAGCAGCTTTCATTGAATTTCCGCCATGTCCCATAAATGTAGAATTTGGTTCCTGTTCTTGAATGGCTTGAATGAGTTTACCGCCATGGAGATCTCCAGATGGCTCTCCTGCAATAATAAAAAACTTAAGTGGTTCGCCGGTTTTCATTTGGCTGGAGCGTGGTTTAAGAAGGGGTGCCGAGTAAAAAACGCACTATAATTAAAATTAAAAATAAAGCCAAATTCTGTAATGATCGTTTTTCAGTTTTTAGAGTTTTTAATACAGGAATTGGAGAACGCTGATCTTCACCAATCCAAGGTGTGATTCTAGGAAAAAGCCGAGGCACATTTGAACGGTATTTTTGATATCCCTTGCCAAAAAGAGTGACAAGGGTTTCTTCTTCTAATGAAATAATCATAGAATATTGGAATGTGAAAAAAACAAAAATTACCATAAATAGTTCCCACATGTATTGCCCCCCTGCTAAGAGAGCTACCCCACAATAAATTGTCATATTTCCAAGATATAGAGGGTTACGAGTGTGGGCGTAGGGACCAGTTGTACACAATGAAGGTGCACCAACTTTTATAGTTCGAGTGGCACCACCGGCATATCGAACTGCATTAATTCGAATCAATTCACCTATAATCATCAATCCCAATCCGTAAAATATGAAAGGAGATACAGGATTGGAATAATACAAAAGAGCAAGAACAATAGGAACCGGTGTAAAGCTACGGTTTTTAAATAAAAATTTTCGTAAATCCATTAATGAATATCCTGAATGATTAGGTTTTGAATTTCTATAGCAACTTTTAGCGCATCTCTTCCAGCTTTGCCTGAAACAATAGGTGTTTCTTTGCCTTGAACAGATTTGATAAAGTTTTCCAATTCCATTTGTAGTGCATCTGTCTGAGGAATTGGAGGTTTATCATAAGCAATAAAACGTTCTGACCCTTCATATTCAAACGGAACCGTCATGACGGCATCTTGATTATTATCGGGATTATCAACTATTTTATAAACTTCTGTGAGCCCAAGCAAAAGATCTATAGTCGCGTAAAGATTTTTCTGAAATACTTTTACTCGCCTTACTTTATCTTTTGCAATTCTGCTGGATAAAATACTTGCAACTGTCCCATTATTAAATCGGATACGAGCATGAGCAATATCCACGGAATTTGTAAGAATAGAGAGCCCAGAAGCACGAATTGTTTTTACGGGAGAGTTTACGAGAGAAAGAAGGATATCGATATCATGAATCATAAGGTCCAATACGACAGGCACATCTGTTCCTCTAATTGTATAGGGCGCTAATCGTTGAATTTCAATAAATTTAGGATTCACATTATAGGGTTGAAGAGCAAGAAGCGCTGGATTTAGTCTTTCTATATGGCCGACTTGTATAAAAGTTTTATTTTGTATTGCTAGCTGGAGGAGATGATCTGCTTCACCTAATGTTTTTGTAATGGGCTTTTCGATAAAGACGTGCTTCCCAGCTTTGATACAAATTTCAGCTACATCCGAATGGTATTGAGTGGGTGTTACAATTGATACTGCATCCACATGGCTTAATAAAGAAGATAGTTTGGAAAATGAATTTGTTTTATTCTGTGATGCAATAGATGAAGCACGAGAAGTATCGGTATCAAATATACCAACTAAATCTGCATCCGGTAAGGATGCGTAATGTTTAGCATGATGTTGACCTAAGTGTCCCACGCCAATTACACCTACTTTTATTATTTCATTTCTCATAATAAGGCCGAAAGTTACGGAATCAAAATTGCAGATTATATGATAGAAAACACTGACTTTATGAAATAAAAAGAAAACCTGAAATCGCTCATTTCAATCAAAAAAAATAAAAACATATCATTTATCCATTGGAAATTATGAGACATGAATTGTTGATCTAGTATTCTGTTAACCAATATATATCACTATTTTTATCAATTTTAACCTGCTTAGAAAAAATCTTGCTTTATTGATGAACAAAGGGCAATTTTTGACTTAATTCGAGGTATTAATGGAGTTTCATCATGGCTAACGACATGAAATCTGGGGTAGGATTTATTATACCCGCAGCCGGCGTCGTCGGTTTTTTCACATCTCTCCTGTTAGGAGAATTTCTTATAAGCATCATAATTGCTGTTGCAGGGATTATGGTATGGTTCCTATACATGCTAGTCATGGAATCAAATATTCCACAGCAAATGGGAAATATGATTTTATTATTTGGTACGATGCTTTCAATCGGAATTTTTTTAGGATTTGGAGTTACCCAAAATATGTTTGGTGGGTTTGAATTTCAATCTGAAGGATCCATATTTGCACTGGTAATCCTATTTTTTGCAGTGCTTACAGGGCTCAATTTTCGAAATCAAAACGCTTCAACTATTGCACCTGGTAATGGAAGCGGCTTATCTGATTCAGATCGAGACTTGGTTATGAATGCGATTAATCAATCTAATGATTCCGGTGATAAGAATACGGAACCTAGAGTTATTGTCGTAAAGCAGGAAGCGACACCTGAAGCCGTTGTAGAAAAGGCAGAGCAATCAACGCCTCACGACCCTTATAATATGGCCAATAACCCATATTTTGCCTATCCACCTGATTATTATTATGAGGATGAAGAAGATGAAGATGAAGATTGGGATGACGACGATGAAGATGATGATGACGAATAAAAGTCATTTGGTTTGAAAAATTAAAAAGGGAAGTGAAAACTTCCCTTTTTTTATATCAAGTTTATTAGATATTTGTTCTACATTTTTTAAACATTAAACTTGAAAAAGATACAGTCTCCATCTTTGACAACGTATTGCTTTCCTTCTTGACGAATAAGGCCAAGTTCAGTTAATGCTTTTTCTGATCCATGTTCTAAAACATCTTTATAGTGAAAAGTTTCAGCCTTTATAAATCCGCGCTCAAAATCTGTATGAATTTCACCTGCTGCTTTGGGTGCAGTAGATCCAATTGGAATTGTCCATGCTCTAACTTCTTTTTCACCGCAAGTAAAATAGGTTTGGAGTCCTAATAAATTGAAACTGGCATGAATTACTTTATTTAAACCTGGCTCAGGAAGGTTGTATTCCGCGAGAAACATCTCCTTTTCGTCTTCAGGTAAAATTGCAATTTCTTGTTCGATGGATGCACAAATTCTAATTGCAGTATTCCCTTCCTTTTCTGCAAAATCAAAAAGAGCCTGAACGTGTTTATTTCTATCGTTTTGCATAATTTCAGCTTCGTCCACATTGGCGACATATAAAATTGGCTTTCCGGAGAGTAAGTGAAGCGTATGTAAAAAGTTCTTTTCATCGTCGTCATTTACTTTGAGGGTTCTAGCCCGGTGCCCATCGTTACAATGATGAATTAATCGATTGAGTAAGTCCAATTCTTTTATGGCTAATTTTTCTCCAGAACGAGCCGCTTTTTCTGTTTTTCGAATCCGTTTTTCTAATGTATCTAAATCAGCTAATAATAATTCAGTTTCAATAGTTTCAGCATCTCGAATTGGATCCACGCTTCCATCAACGTGAGTAACGTTTTCATCTTCAAAACATCGAACAACATGAATAATGGCAGCAGTCTGTCGAATTTGCCCTAAGAATTGGTTTCCCAAGCCTTCACCTTGACTTGCGCCACGAACTAATCCTGCAATATCTGTAAACTCTACAGTAGCAGGTAAAATCTTTTCTGGATTATAAATTGCACTTAATTCTTTTAATCGTTTGTCGGGTAATTCAACAATACCCATATGGGGTTCGATCGTGCAAAAAGGATAGTTTTCTGCCGGAACACTAGATTCTGTGAGAGCGTTAAATAAGGTAGATTTGCCAACGTTGGGCAATCCTACAATTCCACATTGAAGAGCCATAGTTTAGTTTATAATGTTAAAGTTGATGAATGAAAAGTAATTGGGAATGATACCGTATCAATAATTAAATAATTTGATTTAATTGAAATAAATCTAAATTAAAACGAATCAAGTGATGGATCATCGCCAAAATCGTAAGTAAGATTATCAAACAATCCAACTTGAAGGTTTTTAGCGAAATAGATAACTCGATCTTTGCTTGTACTTAATTCTCCATCAGCCCAAACCATATATTTAGTTCCACGTTTCAGGAGTTTTTTTATATCAATTTTATAGGTGATTTTATCATGGTAAGGACGGACTTGCCCTTTGAATTTTAGATCGCCGACACCCAAAGCACGCCCACGTCCGAGTCCTCCAGACCATGAAAGAAAAAAGCCAACTAATTGCCACATACCGTCAAGTCCAAGGCAACCCGGCATAACAGGGTCTCCTTTAAAATGACAATGAAAAAACCAAAGTTCATCCGTTACATCTAACTCTGCAATTATTTGTCCATTTCCATATTTTCCGCCAGTATTATTTATATCAACAATACGGTCTATCATAAGCATCGGGGCTAAAGGTAGTTTGCCATTTTCCATTCCACCCAGATTGCCTTCGCCACTCTGAATTAAATCTTCTTTTGTATAACTGCTTTTAATAATCATTTTAAATTTTAATATCCTGTCATTTTTTGATGGTGAGAGTACAAAGAAATTATGTAATTATGAACTGACTTTTTATGCCTAAATTTCAAATTAATCGGGTAAATTATTATCTAATTATGGGAGAAGATATGTCTAAATGGGTTTTAATATTAGGTGGTTCAACCGGTCATGGTGCTGCCACAGCAAAGCGATTAGCAAAAGATGGATATGGCATTATTGCATTTCATTTTGATCGAGGTGAAGCAAAAAAGCTAGCTGCAGAAACGATTGAAGAAGTAAATAAAACTACGGGTGGCCGTTGCCATTACTTCAATACAAATGCTGCATCAGAAGAAAACATGAATAAATACATACCCAAAATCAAAGAAATCACTGGTGGACAACCATTGAAGCTCTTGCTCCATTCCATTGCATTTGGTACAACAACAAATTTGTTTGGTGAAAAGCCCGTTACTCAACGACAGATGGATATGACGATTCATGTTATGGGGAATGCTCTTCTTTATTGGACTCAAAATTTATATGCTGAGGATTTACTTGCAAATGGGTCTCGTGTTATGGGGCTTACAAGTGAAGGGAACTATGTTGCTATGGAAGGATATGGACCAGTAAGTGTTGCAAAAGTTGCCATGGAAGCTATAATCCGTCAAATTGGTTGGGAGTTAGGGCAATATGGTATTACGGCGAATTCAATCCAAGCAGGCGTTACACCAACTCGTGCATTGACAAAAATAACAGATGATTGGGAAAAATGGATTGATAATACCAAAAAACGAAACCCGATGCGTAGAACCACAACACCAGAAGATGTGGCTGGGACAATTTCAATGTTATTACAACCTGAAGCAGATTTCATTAATTGTTCCATTATTTATTGTGATGGAGGAGAATCTCGTTCTGGTTCTTTCTGATAGGTCTTAATTTTTTTTAAACCAGTGTTTCTTAAGTGGTTAATTGAACATCAATGGATTTAATTCAGTTCTTCCAGCAATTTGACTTTCCCATTATCATCTTTCTTATGAAAGGGGTTACCTTACTGGGTAATGCGTATATATATCCAATTTATCCTATATTTGCTTATTTCGTGCTTAATAAAAGAGATTTTTTATCTTACTTAGGGATAATAATATTATCGGGAATTATAAATGAAATACTTAAAAATGGTTTTGTTTTACCGCGTCCCCCTGCAGATTTGCATCTGATATCCGTATCAGGATTTGGGTTTCCAAGTGGACATGCTCAAATGTCAGTTGTGGTATGGGGATGGCTCGGGTACCACTATAATAGAATCGTACCAGCATTTGTGATGATTTTTATAATTGGGTTTTCGAGACTATATCTAGGTGTTCACTTTTCACATCAAATTATTGGTGGCTGGACCATCGGTTTTGTGATATTAATGGGGTGGATTTTTACGGAGAGGGTACTAAAAAAAAGTGATTACTTTAGGAAGTAACACCTTGAATAATTTTTGATTTGATGAGTCCAACCAAATCATGTGCGTCTTTATTGGGTAAAATATCAAAACTAAGCTTTGCCTCATTTAATGCATACTCCCACCATCCTTTTTTTGTATAAGCGATGGCTAATTTAAAATGAGATTTCCCCAATACATCGTATTCTTCACGAGTGAGTGTGCTTTTATCCCCGGAATAAAGACGCGAAACTTCACGGTATTCCATGATGGCTTCATCGAGAAGTCCCTTCTGAAGATACCAGTTTCCAAGGTTTAAGTGGCGAGATGGGTCTTCTTGACAGGCACTTATCATTAAGACAAGAATGACTGACAAAATTAACCGTGTATGATGAGATATAATGTTTATCATAATAGAAGGTGAATTTTTAGTCTTCCTAAGCAAAAAATCAAGAAGAAAATCCATCTAGATGAAATTGGGGTTCTGATGTAGAATTTGGGTCTCGTACAAGAAATTGTAAAACGAGTATACTGATGAAAAGGCTTGTGGCGATTATATAAAGTGATGTTGTAAAGTCACCTATTCGAATAAGCGAACCGACTCCAATAATAAATATTAAAACAAATGGTGCTAGAAAAGAATCTATCAATGCCATATAAGTTTTAGTGTCGCGGTCTTCGGCGAAATTATATACAAGATTCATTGCAGATGGCATAAAAGCACCCTGCCCTACACCGATCGCCAAAAATACACCGTAAACCCAAATCATATTTTGAGAGAAAATGGCAAGAATTACAGCTATAAAATGACCAATATATGCAAATAACATACTCATTTTATGCCCATATTTATCTCCGAGTTTTCCTGAAAGATAACTTGACGCTCCAGCAGCCAACACATTTAGGATGGTAAAAAGTCCCGCTTCGCTTAAATCAAAATGAAACTTATTCTGACAATAGACAGCATATAATCCCATGCCAGGCAAATTTGCTGCGAAAAAAATTCTAGATAAAATATATTTTTGGAAATTTTTATGTCCAATAATAATGGACTTTGTTTCTTTAATAAAACTTTTTATAGTTTTATGAGTCTGTACGGTTTTTTTTGGTTTTATTTTAAAAGGAATGAATAAGATTGTGCCAATCAATAAACTAATAAAAAGAATTATGAAACCAATGCCAAAATTTCTTGGGAAAGGTAAATCAAGAGTCAATAAATATTGTAAAGCAAAACCACCAACAAAACTTCCAACCCCATTAAATGCAAATCCTAAGCCGAAAAATTTTCCACGTTCAGACTTTAATGTAGATTGATTAAGAAACTCCGCCCAAATCGGAACAATGATCCCTATGGAAAATGCATACAGCACAAAATAAAATAAATATAATTTCCAAGCAGATTGAACATAAATAGGATCTAGGACAGTAAAGGTAAAACCCATTAGAAAGGAAACGATTAATATAATGCCATGAAAAAGAATAACTGCTCGTTTTATATTTTGAATATTTCTACCAAGAGCAGCAATAAATAATGAAGGCAATGCAATTAAAATTGAAAAAAGCCCTGCCGTAGAAACTGCAATACTTTCAGGTGCACCTAATTCTCTTAGGAAAAGGGGTACTATTGCATAAAGCGTATGAAAAGCAATTCCAAATCCCCATGCGAATTCATGGATTAGATTATATTTTAAATTATGCTTGTGATCTAGGAGAGTAAACTCACTCATGGGTATTTTCTCGAGTAAGTAATATCATAGAGCCTAGAAGTAATACTGCACCAATAAATTGTGTAAAGCTCAACATGCGGCCACGTACGTACCAGTCTAAAAAAACAGCAGATAGTGGCCAAGTTAATTCATAAACAGATGCGTGAGATGCGGGAAGATGCTTTAGACCGTAATAATAAATAAAAAGAGCTCCGGCTCCAGTAGACATGACAATAATTACCAAAATCCGCCATTGGCGAGATGTAAGTTCAATGGCTCCAATATCATTTGATGTAACCGAATAAATAATAAGAGCCCCAATTGCCGTTAATGAAAGCCTCAGTGCGGTCACCGTTGTGAGCGGTAAGAGATTGAGTGCGTGTTTTCCAAGAACTGTCGAACTTCCCCAACTAAAGGCTGCCAGTGTTGCTAATAATGCAGCAATTAGTGTTTTATCATTCCAATTTGCTATGGATGTATTACCAAAAGTAACAAGGTAACCACCCAACATGGCCACCAAAGCTAACCCAATAAATCGTTGAGACAGTTTTTCTTTTAAAATAATTGATGCCAAAGAAATGGCGAAAATCGGTTGAAGCTTTTGTAATAGAACCACAACTGACAAATCAATATAATCTAAATAACTTAGCGCTTTTGTATAAAAAAACGTACCTAATATTCCACCAAAAATGGATATCCAAAAAATGGATATCCAACCTCGTTGCCCTAGGTTTTTAATCTTAGGTAAAGCCTTGATAAGTAAAGGAAGAAATAGAATTGCGCCTAAGCTATGTTCTAGAGTAACAATTAAAAAGGCTGAAATTGTATAGAGCTCTTGTCTTAGAAATCCATCTAGACTCCATAAAAGGGCGGCGAATACAATTGCAAGCGGTGGACCTATTTTTTGCATCATAAAAATTAAGGGAATAATTGAATTTTATTATGACTTAAATAGAAAAAATCTCTATAGTTTTCCAACAAAATTCAGGAGAGAGCCTTAGGCTTTTTAATGTGCGAGTAAGGTTTTTTTAAAGGATTTTTATAATGGTTTCTAGGCCTAAATATCTATATTTAAAAGAAAAAAAGCCCCGTTATGATGTTATATAAACGGAGCTTTTCATTGGTTGTGGAGTAATATTATCAGGAATCTTTTTTCAGATTTTTCATGTCTGCTTGAAGCTTCTTCATCTCATTTTTTAATATGTTTAGTTGGATTTTGAACTCGTCAATTTTTTCATTTTCATCGTGAGACTGTAAACGTTTCATCATGTGATGAGCTTTCTTAATGGGTTGATCGTCATGATCCACATTGAAGAATACATCCACATCTTCTTCATTTCGTTCCGGGTTGTTACCAAAAAACATCATCTTTTTTCCGGAGTTGAAACCCATATCGAACGATTGTGGGGCTTCTCCCAAGGTGACTTTCATTTTTCGTTTTCGATTCTTACGAATCACTTTTAACTCTATTTTTGAATTGGGTTCATGTCCTCGAATTTCTTCCACCAAGTCACTTGCGTCATCTATAAGCTCTTCGGCAACGCTTAAAATAACATCACCTGCTTTCATGCCGGCTTTATCAGCAGGGCTATTTTCAATAACTTCTGTTACCAAAACACCTCCATTTTTTGCACCGAAATAATCTGCCAATTGTCCATCTAATCCTTGAATTTGAACTCCAAGATATCCATCTCGGTTTTCTTGGTCATCACACTGCATACTTTTCATAAAAACATGGTCTTCAACATTCATATCGGTTTTTCCCATGAATTGTGCAATATTGATATCAAGACCCATTTCTTCAATTTCTTTTACGAGAGATTCCATAGCTTCTTGATTGTTTAAAGGAATTTCAAATTCTTTTTCATCTCCGTTGACTGTAATAAGTAGATTCATTGTGTTGTCGTCTATATTGACTTCTACATTCACATTTTTATCTTCTTTTTCATCGTTAGATGCAGTTACGACCATTTTTTTCTTTATGATTGTTTTATCTTTTTTAGCGTCTGCCCATCCAATAGATAAAACCAGAAGGGTTGATAAAATCATTTTAAACATAGTATTTCCTTTTATTTACTTAAATGGGTTAACATCAAAATCAAAGATTGGTTCCCATTGAAATGTAATATTATATCATTCCTTCCCGTTTCAATGCTTTCAAAGCTTCCGTTTTGCTTAAAGTGCTTAAAGATGATTCATTATCTCGTATAAAATGAATCACTTTTTTTGCATTAATATAAGAATATTGGCGTAATGCCCAGCCAATAGCTTTTCGTATAAAAAAATCCTTTTCATGCATTCGTTTTTCACAAAAGTAAAAAAGTCGATCAGAATCTGTATTGTTTTTAAAATTCAATTGATGTAAAAGTGCAGTGCGACGTATCCACATATTCTCATGGTCGATCCATTCATCCATTACTTTACCGGACTCCGGATTATTAAAAACAACATTTCCAGAAAAATGGCTGGCAATAGCATCTACTGTGTCCCACCAAGATTTTGTTTCAATTAATTTTTGGATAAATGGGATTGAATTGGGCGTGAAATAATTTTTATATCGTTTGCCTAGATCAAGCCCAACATATTGAAATTCTCTTTTATCCTGCGACCATAAAACAGAGAGAAGGGATTGAAGCTCACTTTCAGATTGAATATTTTGACCCTGCCACCACTCTCGTTGGAGCTTTCTTCGTAAGGTGCTTTTGATACCCAAAAATGAAAAATGTCCTTTCATATATTGAACCATACGAATGGCATTTTCGGGTTGGGAATTTGATTGAAATAAATATCTGAGCTTTTCTACTTGAAATGCAGTGTCTTCCATAAAATTAGGCTCGTCCACCAATTCCCATGGCTGAGCCTATATCCATCCCGAGTGAGCCAATTGCTTGCTTCCACATTTGTTCAGCATTTACATTAAAAATAAAATCAGAATTAATTGTTTGCATTAACCAGTCTCCATTCTCTATCTCGCGTTCGAGCTGACCTTGTCCCCAGCCTGAATGACCCAGCATTAATTTGAATCGGATGTCTGGTTTTGTTTGAAGTTCTTTTAATACATGTTGCTGACTTGTCATTGAAATCTTATCTGAAATAGGAATAGTGCCTTCAGATGAGTAGGATGAATCATGTAAAATGATACCACGCTCTAAAAGAACTGGTCCGCCAAAAAAAATATCATTCACTAAAGAATTGATAGTATTATCGCCAATATATAGCTGTTCAAATAGTTCTTTTAAATCAGGCTCTTTGAATTGTTTGTTAATTATCATTCCCATTGCGCCATCTTTATTATGTTCGCAAATAAAAACCACAGCCTTTGAAAAATAAGGGTCAGTCATGTGGGGCATGGAGATAAGGATTTTGTTTGTTAAAGAACCCATGGCTCAAAGTACTTATTTTGGAATTCGGTGTCAATAAAAAGTATAAGAATCCTTTGCGGATATTTACAAAGGATTATAGAAATATAATTGGCGAATAACTCCATATTTAATCTTCATCAAAAAATTATAGAAATAAAGTAAATCGTCTTTGGGGCTAAGTCCCAATAATCTGTAAATTTAAGGATGTTCAAAATCATCACTCATTTCACTAAATAAAATAAAATGCCAAAACCAACTGATAAGATAATAATTAAAGGCGCTCGCCAACATAATCTCAAAAATATTAATATTGAGATTCCCCGGGATAAATTTGTGGTCATTACAGGATTATCTGGTTCTGGGAAATCGTCTCTTGCTTTCGACACAATCTACGCAGAAGGCCAGCGTCGATATGTAGAATCACTTTCATCTTATGCTCGACAATTCTTGGGGTTAATGGAAAAACCCGATATGGATGGCATTGAGGGATTGTCTCCCGCTATTTCTATTGAACAAAAAGCCACCGCAAGGAATCCTCGGTCTACGGTAGGAACGGTGACTGAAATTCATGATTATTTGCGATTACTTTATGCCCATATTGGAACGCCTCATTGTTGGAAATGTAAAAAACCAATTCAAAAACAAACGGTTCAGCAAATAGTTGATATAGTAAGAAAATTTAAATCTGAAACTAAAATTCATATTTTAGCACCTTTAATCCGAGGAAGAAAAGGTGAACATAAAGGTGTTTTAGATGAAATAAAAAAAGAAGGATTTCTTCGTGTTCGCATTGATGGTGAAGTTATGACTATTGATGATAAAATTATTTTAAATAAAAATAAAAAACATACCATTGAAGTTGTGGTTGATCGACTCATAATGAGATCTAATATTCATGAACGCCTAACTGAGTCTATCGAATTAGCATTAAAAATTGGGAACGGTATTATCGTAGTTAATGAATTGCCCAATAAGGAGCATTTATTTTCTGAACACTTTGCTTGTCCTGCTTGTGAAGTTTCTATGGAAGAATTATCACCTCGGATGTTTTCATTTAATTCTCCTTATGGTGCTTGCCCTAAATGTGATGGATTAGGGGCTCAAATGGAAGTCGATCCAAATTTAATTGTACCGGATAAATCTAAAAGTTTAATACAGGGTGCAATTTTATCCTTAGGGGAGCAGCCTCGTGGAAATTGGTATGGAAGTATGCTGAAAAGTTTAGCTCGAGTTTATAATTTCAACTTTACCACGCCATGGATTAAACTGGATCCAGAAGTGCGTCAGATTTTACTATTTGGAACTGGTGATAAAAAAATTAAGATGCAATATAATTCTAAAAGATGGAGCGGTACTTATTCTGGTGGTTGGGAAGGTGCGATTCCAAATTTAATGCGGCGATACACTCAAACAAAATCGGCTGGAATTCGCAATTGGATTGAGCAATATATGAGTATGCGTCCTTGTTCCAGTTGTAAAGGAGCCCGTCTTCGCAAAGAAACACTTGGTGTTAAAATAAATCAGAAAAACATTGGGCAAATTTCTGCTCTCTCGATCCAAAATTTAAGTGCCTTTTTTCAAAATATAGAATTGACGAAAATGGAACATAAAATTGGAGATCAAATATTAAAAGAAATTGATCAACGATTGAGTTTTTTGGTAAATGTTGGTTTGAATTATCTAACACTAGACCGAACTGCCACCACACTTTCTGGCGGAGAATCTCAGCGAATTCGTCTTGCAACACAAATTGGCTCTCAACTAATGGGAGTTCTATATATTTTAGATGAACCATCTATCGGACTTCACCCTCGAGATAATAATCGTTTACTCAATACATTAAAATCTTTACGAGATATTGGGAATTCAATCTTAGTTGTAGAACATGATCAAGAAACAATTGAAGCAGCAGATTATGTAATTGATTTGGGTCCCGGTGCGGGAAAGTACGGCGGAGAAATCACTTTTGCCGGTACTCCAAAACAATTGCTTAAATCTAAGACGTCTCTCACCGGAAAATATATTTCAGGTAAAAAACAAATTAAAATTCCCAAAGTTCGACGAAAACGGTCAAGCAATTTTTTATCATTGAAGGGAGCCACGGGAAATAATTTGAAATCCATTGATGTGGATTTTCCTTTAGGACGGTTTATTGCAGTAACAGGTGTGTCTGGAAGCGGAAAAAGCACTTTGGTGAATGAAACATTATTGCCGGTGCTTGCAAAGGAATTAAATCGGGCAAGGACTTTTCCTTTGGGATATGAATCTATTCAGGGAATAAAGTTTTTGGATAAAGTTGTTGATATTGACCAGAAGCCAATTGGTCGAACGCCAAGATCTAATCCTGCAACTTATACAGGTGTGTTTACTTTTATTCGTGATTTATTTGCAAAACTTCCAGAATCTAAAATTAGAGGATATAAACCGGGACGCTTTTCTTTTAATGTAAAAGGAGGTCGGTGTGAATCGTGCTCTGGGGATGGAATAATTAAAATTGAAATGAACTTTCTTCCGGATGTATATGTGACGTGTGAAGTTTGTGAAGGAAAGCGATATAATCGAGAAACATTAGAAGTGAAATATCGAGGAAAAACAATTGCTGAGGTGTTGGATATGCCTGTATCTGAAGCGTTAGAGTTTTTTAAAAGTATTCCACCTGTCTTTAAAAAATTGCAAACTTTAAATGATGTAGGATTGGGATATATTCATTTGGGACAACAAGCCACAACGCTTTCTGGTGGGGAAGCACAACGAGTAAAATTAGCAACAGAGCTTTCTAAAGTTTCATCTGCACGAACACTCTATATTTTAGATGAGCCAACAACAGGTTTGCATTTTGAAGATATTAAAATGCTCCTACATGTGCTTCAGCGATTGGTTGAAAGAGGTAATACTGTTTTAGTTATTGAACATAATCTGGATGTAATTAAAACAGCAGATTGGATAATTGATTTGGGGCCGGAAGGGGGCGATAGAGGTGGAAGTGTTCTTGCGATAGGTACACCAGAAGACATTACAAAGGAAGAAGCATCTTATACCGGTTCATTTTTAAAAGAAATTTTTAATACAAAGAAAATTTCTAAATGAAGGTTATTCAATTTTGATTAAAATTTGAATTATTACTCTGTTGATATAAACGTTTCAATCTTCTTATTTTATTGCTATAAATTTATTTTTAATATTTAATCACTTTTTTTCTCTCTCTGTCTTTACGATGGCACTTTGAGATTGTATCTTTAGAGTCAGTTTAGAACTGATTATCATCCAATTTAATTAATGACAGAGATACATATAACCGACCCCACGCCGTTTGACGAGGACATTATTGTAGAAAAATCTCTTCGTCCATCTCAATTTGATGAATTCATTGGTCAAAAAGAATTAGTAGATAATTTGAAATTATATATAGAAGCATCCAATGCTAGAGGAGATGCTTTAGACCACGTTCTTTTATTTGGGCCTCCAGGTTTAGGGAAAACAACTTTAGCCAATATTGTTTCTAAAGAATTGAAGTCCAATATTAAACAAGCGTCGGGTCCTGTAGTTGAGCGAGCGGGTGACTTGGCTGGCCTGATTACTAATTTAGGTCATAGAGATGTTTTTTTTATTGATGAGATTCATCGGCTCAATGCCGTTGTAGAAGAGTATTTGTATTCAGCTATGGAAGACTTCTCCATAGATATTATGATTGATAAAGGGCCAAGCGCTCGAAGTGTTCAACTTACTATTGAGCCATTTACATTAATTGGGGCAACAACAAGATTAGGGAATCTTACGTCGCCATTACGTGATAGATTCGGTGTTGTTCTTCGTGTAGATTATTATGAAGCGGAAGATTTATTTCACATTATTAATCGTTCTGCAGAAATACTGGAAGTAGAGATAGACGATGATGGTGCTATGGAATTGGCACGTCGAGCTCGTGGAACTCCTCGCATTGCAAATCGTATATTAAGAAGGTCTCGTGATTTTGCACAGGTGAAAGCATCTGGAAAAATTGATATTAATGTGGCAAAAGCTTCCTTGGAAAAATTAGGGATTGATGACATTGGATTAGATGATATGGATCGGAGAATTTTAGAAGTTATCATCGATAAATTTAATGGAGGTCCGGTGGGAGTTAAATCGCTTGCAGTCGCCATAGGAGAAGAAGCAGTCACAATAGAAGATGTATATGAACCATTCTTAATTAAGGAAGGGTTTTTACATAGAACAGCAAGAGGCCGAATTGCGCAAGAATCGGCCTATAAGTTATTAGGTAAAAAATTAATAAAGGATCAAAAGAGGTTATTTGAATGATTAATAAAAAGAAAAAATACAAACTGGGCGATTTCAATTATCGTCTTCCTAAAAAATTTATAGCACAAGATCCCGGATCTCGTAGAGACGGTTCAAAACTGATGGTAATTCATCGAGATACCGGAAAGATAGAGCATCGGAGCTTTCCTGATATAACAGATTACATGCGGAAAAATGATTTGCTTATTCTTAACAATACAAAAGTTTTTCCTGCAAGGTTATTTGCGACCAAAGATAGAACCGATGCAAAGGTGGAAGTCTTTTTACTTCGCGAATTAGCGAATGATCTTTGGGAAGTTATGGTAAAACCGGCTCGAAAAGTTCGAATCGGAAATAAGCTGGTATTTAAAAAGAACCTTATGTGTGATGTGATTGACAATACTGTTTCTGGGGGTCGTGTAGTCCGATTTGAACATGACAGCGATAATCTTCATGATATTATTGATAAAATTGGCATTCCCCCCCTCCCTCCCTATATTGATAGAGATGCTAATGCAAAAGATAAAAAGCGATACCAAACAGTATATGCATCAGAACGCGGAGCAGTTGCTGCACCAACAGCTGGACTTCATTTTACCGATAAATTATTTGAAAAGGTAAAAAAGAAAGGTATAAAACTTGAAACAGTTACATTGCATATTGGGCTAGGAACTTTCCGCCCAGTTCAAGTTGAAGACCTAAATCGCCATCAAATGGATTCGGAATATTTCGAAGTATCTCCTAAAACATCCATGGCAATTAATCATGCTAAAAAACGGCATCACAAGATTATTGCCGTGGGAACATCCACAGTAAGAGCATTGGAAACCATTGCGATTTCTGGATATCAAGTAACGCCAAAGCGGGGCTGGACAGATAAATTTATTTATCCTCCGTATCAGTTTAAAATGGTAGATAAGATGATTACCAATTTTCACATGCCTCAATCAACATTATTTATGATGGTAAGTTCATTTGCAGATAGAAAGCTGATTAAAAAAGCATATTTAGAAGCCAAGAAAAATGATTATCGTTTTTTGAGTTATGGCGATGCCATGATCATTGTTTGATAAAAACACCTATGTAATATGAAAGTATCTGTCATCATTCCAGCTGCTGGTTCTGGCCAAAGGTTTGGAGAAGAAAAACAATTTAAATTGCTTGATGGACGACCCTTACTTTTTCACACATTGATTCCATTTTTAAGGTCAGACTCTATTGATGAAGTGATTGTCGTTGTGCCAGATGTTGATGTTCAATCAATGCATCGAGATCTTGTTTCGATTTCCGTTGGAAAACCAGTAAAGGTGGTGGCGGGGGGAAAGCGCCGACAGGATTCTGTAAAGAATGGTTTGATTGCATCTAATCCAGATTCACAATTAATTTGTATCCATGATGCAGCAAGGCCATTTGTGACTGACAGCTTGATTAATAAAACTATAAATGCCTGCGAAAAATTTGATGGTTCGGTGGTGGCAATTCCTGTTAGTGATACTGTGAAGTATGCTGAAAATGAAGTCATTGTGAAAACGCTTGATCGTGAAAATATTTGGCTGGCACAAACACCTCAAACATTCAATAAAGAAAAATTACTTCAAGCATTAGATAATGCTGAAACAAACCCATTGACTGGAACAGATGAATCCGTTCTTATGGAAGCCATGGGATTCTCGATTCAACTGGTGGAAGGACATCCGAATAATTTTAAAATCACAACAAAAGATGATTGGGGACGGGCTGAAGATTTTGCCGCGCGTCAAACTCAAGGCATAGCATTATGACCCGGACCGGAATCGGATATGATGTTCACCAATTAGCTGATGGTGAAAAACTTATCATCGGCGGTGTAGAAATTCCATCGCCTATTGGCTCCGTGGGACATTCAGACGGTGATGCATTGATTCATGCTGTAGTAGATGCTCTTTTGGGTGCCGCAGCTTTGGGCGACATTGGTCAATTTTTTCCCAGTGAAGATGAAACTTGGAAAGGCGCTTCAAGTAGTCATTTTTTGGCTGATACTGTAAAAAGAATCGGTGATGCAGGATTTAGCATTAATAATGTGGATGCCACCATCATTCTCCAAACACCAAAATTGGCAGAATATATTTCTCAAATGAAATATAACCTGGCCTACTCTATGCAAGTTGATGAATCACAAGTGTCGGTGAAGGCAACCACAACAGATCGTCTTGGTTTTGTAGGCGATGGCTCGGGGTGGGCGGTGCAAGCAGTGGCGACACTTATAGTTTAATTCAATAAAATCCTTTAATTTCTGTGGCGATGAAGCCCAAGCCTATAATCACGATATTCATTATTGTTTTTAGCACCATATTTTCTTTAAACAGTTGTAAAAAAGATTTTGATGAAGAAAATATTCTGAATCTTGATGCATTAAATGGGATTATTTTGGATGCTGAATCGAATTTACCCATTGCAGGTGTTATCGTCCGTTTTTTGAATTCTGATTATAAAGATACAACAGATCCAAATGGTGTATTTTCTTTTGGAGAAATAACAGTAGAAGATTCTCGACTTTTACTTAAGTCCGATTACTACTCAAGAGACACAATCCAAATCAATCAAGAACAGGAAGACACATTAAGTATTGTAATGGAACTCAAACCTCGGTATTCCTGGAAAATTCAAGGGAATATTGTCTTAGAAAACCAGGAAGAATATAGTAACGGACTTGCATTTATTGCCGGTCCACATATTGCCACATTAACAGATTCGGCCGGTTTATATCAATTTTCCATGTGGGAAGCAGATTCTGTATATACCGGTGCTGCAACCCTGTTTTTCTATCTCGAAGATTATTGGATAAAGACTTACGAAATTTTTTTAGAAAACGGCATTCCGGTGCTTGATACGCTGGATGTAGATGAGAATGGAACCTTGCTGGCAGAAAATCTAATTCAGATTTTTCAAGTTGACTTTTGGGCAGATGATTCGATTTATACTTTTGGAGATTCTATCCATTATACCGTAAGTATTACCAATCCGTCAGACATTAACATTATAACTCTGGAAATCCCCATAACTGAAAGTAATGGGTTTGATTTTTACAGACATGTGGCTCTTTACTCTAATTCAACCTCTTGTGATTGTAGTATTCCAGATGGATTTCAAGAATGGACTTCAAGTATTTTTCCACAACGCACGACTATGATTATTGATAAAGTAGGCGTCATCCCTGATTCGTGCAATTTAACCGGAAATTTTAATTTTGGATGTCCCGATACAGGTGATTTATTCCCTTTACCAATTGGCGTATACGATTTAGGGATTTATTTTAAACCTTGGTATTCTGGCTCGAATACATTTCAAAAAGTTCTTAATTTTGTAAAAGAAGATTGGTTTACAAAAGGATTTAATCAACGGCTTGATGGTAGGTCAAACATGTTCCCGAGTAAGTTTAAATTTCATCAAATTGAAATCACAGATTAGAAAGGAGTCAGTCATGAATTGGAGATATTTCATAATTACAATATTATTATCAAATGGATTAAGCGGAGGAAGTATTCACTCTGAAGTCCCTATTAATTATGTGGATGGTGAAAGGTATTCAACGCTCATTTATTTTAAACTTTATTCTGACAGTTTGATAGAAAAAGGTAGCAAAACATTAGTTCTTAATTCAAACAATTCTGATGGTTTAAAATTGATTTCCTATTTTAATAAAAATAATCCTTCATTAGTTTCTTATAAATTGCGAGTTATAGATGAACTCGATCAATATTCACTGTTTACACCTGAAGAAGGAATAAGGTTTAATCCATTCCCAAGAATTACTGCTGATTCAATTAAAGTAAAATTAGGTAATAATTTTTCAATTTCACCAAATCCGTTTAATAATTCAATTGAAATTCAATGGGATAAGAACAATTACAATTTTGAAATTGAAATACACAATATCCTTGGAAAAAACATATGGAGTTATACCCCCAAAAATTATACGAGTTCGGTTCATTGGAATGCCATTGATGAAAAGGGGAATGAAGTTCCGACTGGAATTTATTTTCTAAATGCTCGCGGTATGAATGGTGGTAAGAATATTCATTACAGGGAAAAACTTCTGCTTTTGAAATAATGAAACAATTTTATAAATTACCTTTTCTATTCTTGTTTATTTTTGTTATTACTTGTAGCGATGATTCAGATGATAAGGAAGAGAACGTTGTTTATTCCGATATTGTGGGCGTTATTAAAGAAATAGGAACAGGATTTCCAATTGAAAATATTTCTGTCAATATTGTTGAAGAGGGTATCATTAAATCCACCAATATTCATGGTATTTTCAGGATGGATTCTGTGAGTAGTTCGGTTCTAAATCTGATTTTTACCTCATTCCATCATGCATCAGATTCCATTCAAGTTTCTTTGCCTATGGAAGATACAATTTTTATAGAGTTAGGGCTAAAATCGCAATTTTCTTGGTCTGTTTCGGGAAACCTTGTATTGGAAAACCAATCAGAACACAGCAATGCTTTGATATTTATTTCAGGTCCATATCTGGGTGTGGGCAGTGATTCTAGTGGGAATTATCAGTTAAACATGTGGGATGCAAGATCAGATTATCATGGCCCTGCAAAGGTTTATTATAAGTTACAGGATTATAAATTGGATAGCGCTAATCTTTTCATTGATAGCGGATATGTTAAACTTGACACTTTAGATGTAGATAATAATGGGCAACTTCCTTTTATAGAATTATCCCAATTTTTGAGAGTAGAATCTTGGACAGATACAAGTATCTTTTCTCCTGGGGATTCCATTCATTATTATATGAAATTTTCAAATTTGACAAATGAAGAATTAAAAGTAAGTGTACCAATGCCCGGGGTGAGTAGGAGTAATTATGCTCCGATATTCCTATATAGTGATTCGAGTCAAACTTTTTGGTGTACATTTCCATATTTTAATTTTTTTGGATTGTCCGAAGATGTAATGGACATTGCTCCAAATGAATCATTCACTATCAGTTTTATTGAATTAGTGTTAGATACGTGTCGTTTTGGGAATCGTATATTTCCAATTGAAATAGATGAATATGTTGTTACCATGGAATTTAATACACGCCCTCATTCTTGGTTTTTATTGCCAAATGAGCTAAATGAATTTATCAAATTTGATTGGTTTGAAATGTATTTGCATCGTGGCCTTTCCCCTCAATTTTATCGCTTCCCAAATAAGTTTGAATTAGGGCATATTCAAATTGTAGAATAATTTTGAAACAAATTATTATTAAATCCCACGCCAAGGTCAATATTGGTCTCCAGATTCGAGAACAACGGCCTGACGGCTTCCATAACATACATTCTCTTTTCCAAGAGCTGGATTTCCATGATAGGATTACGGTAGAAAAAAGAGTTGATGGTTGTGAATTTTCATCCAATGTTGATTGGCTGAAAAATGATGATTCCAACTTATGCGTAAAGGCGTGGCAAAAAATGGTGGATACTTTTGGGATTGGTGGTGTTTCTATTCAGTTAGAGAAAAGGATTCCCGCCGGTGGCGGATTAGGAGGTGGTTCTTCAAATGCAGCCACAATATTAAAAGGTCTCCGCCAGCTTTATGAATTGGATTTAAGCGATGATGAATTGGAATCGTTGGGCGTTGATTTAGGAGCGGATGTCCCTTTTTTTATTCGCGGTGGATTACAATCAGGAAATGGTATTGGCGACATTTTGAAACCAATTGAGCAATCAATTAATGGTGTTTATCTTTTGGTGGTTCCTGATATCCATATAGATACTAAGTGGGCATATGATAATGTTAAAAACACTTTGGAGAGGTCGAAAGAGATTGTTAATTTTGCAGGCTTTTTACGAAAGGATCCAATTCCTTTTGAGCTTTTTGAGAATGATTTTGAAGCAATCGTTGTTCCAACATATCCAGAGATTGGAGAAATAAAGAATTCGTTACGAGCTTGTGGTGCTCGTTTCGCCAGTTTGTCGGGCTCAGGCTCGACTGTGTTTGGAATTTTTGATGAAGAAGCTGATGCTAAATCGGCTGAGTCACAAATTTCCTCTCTTTACAACACATTTATTACCCGTCCAATTTTTTAATTTGTAACAACACCCAATTTTATTGGGGCGTAGTATAATGGTAGTACACCTGGTTTTGGTCCAGGCAGTTGGGGTTCGACTCCCTACGCCCCAGCTTTGATTCATTCGAAATATGATTATGACAAATAAATTAAAAATATTCAGTGGTCGCAGTAATCCTGCTCTCGCACAAAAAATTGTCCAATCGCTTGGATGCGAACTTGGAGATATTTCTATTCGTACTTTTTCTGACGGAGAATTATGGATCAAGTTTCAAGAAAATATTCGCGGTCATGATGTATTTCTGATTCAATCAACCAGTGGTCCATCAGAAAATATTTTAGAATTAGCCTTAATGGTAGATGCAGCTGTTCGTGCATCGGCAGATCATGTAACAGTTGTTATCCCGTATTTTGGATATGGTCGTCAAGATAGAAAAGACCAGCCACGTGTCCCTATTTCGTCTAGGGTTATGATTGATATTTTTACTGCAATGGGCGCAGATCGAATTATTACAATGGATCTTCACTCAACTCAAATTCAAGGGTTTGCGAAAATCCCTTTTGATCATTTATATAGTAGAATGGTATTATTGGACGCGATTAAAAATGAAGGATTGGATCCAAAAAGCACTGTTGTATTAGCACCGGATGTTGGGTCAGCAAAAATGAGTCAGGCTTATGCTAAAAGGCTTGGAATGCATTTTGCGTTAATTGACAAACGTCGGTATAAACATAATCAGGCTGAAGTAAGTTATCTCATTGGGGAACTAAAAGATATGGATGTTCTCATTGTAGATGATATGATAGATACAGCAGGTACTACAGTAAATGCCGCAGAAGCTGCTATGGAAAAAGGTGCCAAATCTGTAACAGCTATTGCTACACATGCTGTGCTATCTGGTCCAGCGGTTGAAAGACTCAGTGATTCGAGTATTCGGAAAATTATTGTAACAGATACGATTGATATTCCCGAAGAAAAACAAATAGCTAAATTAGAAATCGTATCAGTAGGAAATATTTTTGGCGAAGCTGTCAATCGGATTCATAAGGGTGAATCTGTGAGTGCTTTGTTTGAATTTTAATTAGGAGACAAATCGATGGGATCATCGTATTACAAACTAAACATATTAGAAAGAACTCTTACTAGGACAAAAGCTGCGAAAGTGCTTCGACGAGAAGGGTTTATTCCCGGTGTTTTGTATTATGCCGGAGCAGAAAATGTAAAATTTTCAATTGATAAACTAGTATTGTACCATGCATTGCAGTCTGGACAACGTATTTATGAAATCGACCATGATGGCGATGTACAGTTTACCATGATTAAAGAATTGCAATATCATCCAGTTACCGATGAAATCATTCATATTGACCTTATGCGTGTGCGTCGATCAGAAAAAATAACTATTTCAATTCCTCTAGTGTTAATCGGAGAAGCAATTGGTATAAAGGAAGGTGGAATACTATCACAGGCCCTAAATCAAGTGGAAATCAGTTGTTTTCCAACGGATGTTCCTGAGACAATTGAATTGAATATTGATGATTTAGAATTAAATGCTTCTAAAAGCGTTGCAGATATTTCCATTAATAATGAAGATATAGAAATTCTGTCATCAAGCGATTTGAATGTCGCTTCAATTCATCCGCCTGCAGTTGAAGAAGAACCGGATGATGAGTTGGATGAAGAAGAAACTGAAGGTGAAACTGAAGACAGCAAAGAAGGTTCAGGAGACGATTCGAAAGAATCATGATTGCCTTTATTGGTCTAGGTAACCCCGGTGATAAATATGCAAATACAAAACATAATGCAGGATTTTGGGTGGTGGATGAGTTTGCCAAAAGGCAAAAAATATCCTTTAAACCAGGAAAAGGCGATTTTGTGTATGCTCAACATCAGCGGCGTGAAGTTTTGTTGATAAAACCAACAACAGGGATGAACCTAAGTGGAAATGCAGTAAAAGAAGTTGCCAATCAGTGGAGTCTTTTGCCTGTAGATATACATGTTATCGTGGATGATGTGGATTTACCACTTGGGTCAATCCGAATTCGCCCAAAAGGGGGCGACGGATGTCATCGTGGAATGGAAAATATAATTTATCAGCTACAATCAGACTTATTTCCTAGAATCCGTTTAGGGATTGGCACAGATCAAAATATGCGACCTGCAGAAAAATATGTGTTAAAACCATTTAGAGCGGATGATGAACTTGAAGTAGAAGTCATGGTTAAGCGTGGCGCAGATGCTTTAACAAATCTTTTGGTCCGTGGGTTAAACCACACCATGAATAATTTTAATTCTTAATAATGAAGGAGAAATAGAACTCATGAGTTCTTACTTAATATATGTGATGGGTGCCGCCGTTTTGGCTATGGTATTCTCATTTTGGAAATCGAGTTGGATTGAAGCCCAAGATGAAGGAACAGATCGCATGAAATCAATAGGTGCGAGTATTGCTGAAGGCGCCATGGCTTTTTTAAAGGCCGAATATCGTATTTTAGCTATTTTTGTTGTAGCTGTAGCAATCATGTTAGGATTGGCAAACATGGGGAGAGCAGATTCTAGTCCATTAATTGCTTTGTCATTTATTGTTGGTGCTGTTACATCTGCACTTGCAGGATTTTTGGGAATGAAAGTTGCAACCAAAGCTAATAACAGAACAACAAATGCAGCTAGAACAAGTCTTGCAAAAGCATTAAATGTTGCTTTTACTGGCGGTTCTGTGATGGGTCTCTCAGTTGTTGGCTTAGGGGTTCTTGGTTTGGGTGGTTTATTTATTTTTTACACTTCCAAATTTGGTAGTAGTACTTCACAAATAAATTTAGTTTTAAATGTTATTTCAGGTTTTTCGTTAGGCGCATCATCCATTGCTTTGTTTGCACGAGTGGGTGGGGGTATTTATACCAAAGCAGCAGATGTTGGTGCTGATTTAGTTGGGAAAGTTGAAGCCGGTATTCCTGAAGATCATCCATTAAACCCTGCTACTATTGCTGATAATGTTGGTGATAATGTTGGTGATGTTGCTGGAATGGGAGCTGATTTATTTGAATCATACGTTGGGTCTATTGTTGGATCTATGGTATTAGGTGCAAGCATTTATGCTTCAGGAGTTACTGACGGGTTTAATTTTGTTCTTCTACCGCTTTATATTGCAGGTGCTGGTATTATTGTTTCTATTATAGGCACTTTTATGGTATCTGTTAAAGAAGGTGGTGATCCACAAAAAGCACTAAATATTGGTGAATTTGGGAGTTCGGCTATCATGGTTGCGGTTATCTATTTTTTGATAATTAATACATTACCTGCATCTCATGCTATGGGTGTTTTTTGGGCAACAGTTATTGGATTAGTTGCTGGCTTGGGAATAGGTATGATAACTGAACATTATACAGGCACTGGAACACCTCCTGTTTTATCGATTGTTAAACAATCTTTGACTGGACCGGCTACAAATCTTATAGCTGGTTTGGGTGTTGGAATGCAATCTACTGCTATTCCAATTTTAATTCTTGCTGCTGCTATTATTGGTGCTCATCATTTTGCTGGGCTTTATGGTATTGCAATGGCTGCCTTGGGCATGCTTGCAAACACAGGTATCCAATTAGCAGTTGATGCTTATGGTCCAATATCGGATAATGCTGGTGGAATTGCTGAAATGGCTGGATTACCAGAAGAAGTTCGTGAACGCACGGATAAATTAGATGCAGTTGGAAATACAACTGCTGCTATAGGTAAAGGTTTTGCCATTGGGTCAGCGGCCTTAACTGCTTTAGCATTATTTGCTGCATTTATGGTGCAAACAGGAATTAAAACTATTGATATTGCAAATCCGATGGTTATGGCAGGTTTATTTGTTGGTGGTATGTTACCCTTTTTATTTTCTTCTATGGCAATGAATGCTGTAGGTCGTGCTGCTATGGCAATGATTGAAGAAGTTCGACGTCAATTTAGAGATATTCCAGAATTAAAAGCAGCGCTTGTTGTATTAGGAAAAGGGGATGAATCTACTTGGACTGAAGATGAAAAATCGATTTATGAATTAGGATTGACCAAAGCAGAACATGGAAAATGTGTTGAAATTTCAACACAGTCAGCCCTTAGGGAAATGGTGCTTCCTGGTGTACTTGCTATCTCGAGTCCTGTGATTGTTGGTTTTATTTTTGGTCCAGAAACATTGGGTGGTTTATTAGCCGGTGTTACTGTGTCGGGTGTATTGATGGCAATCTTCCAGTCAAATGCTGGTGGCGCTTGGGACAATGCAAAGAAAATGATTGAAGAAGGTGTAGAGGTTGGTGGAGAAATGTTAAAAAAGGGATCTGAAGCTCATAAAGCTGCTGTTGTAGGTGATACAGTTGGTGATCCTTTTAAAGATACTTCAGGACCATCTCTCAATATTTTAATTAAACTGATGTCAGTGGTTTCACTGGTTATCGCACCGTTAATTGCGTAAATAAATAAGGAGACATTATGCGGTATTATGAAACACTCTATATTGTAAATCCAAATCTGGAAAATGAAGCCCTGGATACTACCATGGCAGAGATTGGTACTGAACTAGAGAAATCAAAATCAAAAATAATCAACCATCGTATGTGGAGCAAAAAACGGCTTGCATATCACATTGATAAACAAAAATACGGTTCTTACATTTTGTTACAATTTGAAGGTGGGGATCAAGAAGAGATGAACGAGTTCAACACTTGGATGAAACTAAACAATACAGTTTTACGTCACATGACAATTGTTTTAGAAGAAAAGCCAGACGTTTATAAAGAAGAAGTAAAAGAAGAACCAAAATCAGATCCTGCAAACGAATCTAAAGATGCATCCGATGCTAAAACAGAAGATGTAGAATCTTCAGATGAGAAAAGTTCGGAAAAACCAGAAAAAGAATCAACTGAGTCAAAATCAGAAGGTCAATCACCTGAATCGGATAATGTTGATGAGAAATCAAATGAAGACAATAAAGAAACTGAAGAAAAGGAGGCTGAATAATGGCTTTCCAAAGTAGAAAGAAATTTTGCTATTTTAAAGAAAATGGCATCACAGACATCGATTATAAAGATGTAAAATTATTACGTCGTTTTGTGAATGATCAAGGTAAAATTATGCCTCGTCGAATCACAGGAAGCAGTGCAAAAATGCATCGTAAATTAGTTCGAGCTGTAAAACGTTCTCGTTCAATTGCATTAATGCCATATGTTGACCGTAGCTCAGAATAAGGGGAAATGATGGAAATTATATTATTACAAGATGTAAATGGTTTGGGTGAAGCAGGTGATATTGTAGATGTAAAACCTGGGTATGCCCGAAATAAATTGGTCCCCGATGGATTAGCACTTCGTGCGTCTAAGCGGAATTTGGCTGTAGCAGATGAACGGAAACAGATTGAAAAGAGACGAAAGAATCGCGTAACTGCTGCCGAGGAAGTTATTGTTGAAAAACTATCTAAAACAGAAATTACCATCGAAGCCCAAGTAGGCGAAGAAGATAAAATGTTTGGCTCTATTACCACTATTGATATCCACAAAGCTCTTGTAGAAAAAGGGATTACTGTGGACCGACATGCCATCATGTTAGATGAACCCATCAAAGCGTTGGGAATCTACCATGTGCCGGTTCGTGTCACATCTAAATTAAATGGTGATGTGAAGGTCTACGTGATCAAATCATAAACAATACTAGATCAATTCAACCCCTGCAACTTGGTATTTTAATTATCAGGTGCAGGGGTTTTTTATTGCTCCGCTAAAATCTGACCCATAAACTCATGCCTTATGTTTGCAGATGTTGCCTTCCCTATCTCCGGTTTTCAAACCTTTACCTACAAGATTCCCAAGGATCTGGTATCGGAAGTGCAAATCGGGTCCCGTGTCACAGTCCAGTTTGGTCCCAGAAAAACACAGGGAATTGTTACGGGACTAAAAAATGAATCATCCTTCTCTGGTAAAATAAAAGACATTGCAGGATTGGTGGATAATTTGCCCATCATGACCCCGGAGCTCTGGAAATTGATCCAATGGATGAGCCAATATTATGTAACCCCATTAGGGCAAGTTGGGAAAGCTGTATTACCGAAAAATTTGTCAACGCGGTACAATCCACCTAAAAGTTGGATGGTACAAGCCAAGCCAATTTTTGATGACGAAGATTTGGAAGCAGTCAAAAAACGAGCGCCCAAACAATATGAAGTATATCAAAAAATTTGGAAAGTTAAAAAACCTATCCAAGTTTCATCTCTGAAAGATTTGGCATCGAATCCATTGAATGTATGCAGAGGATTAGAAAAAAGAAAACTTGTAACATTATTTGAAGAAACATCTTTACCAGACATAACAGGCTTCACGTTTGATCCAATTCATAAAAAAGTATCCTTTAATTCGCATCAACAAGTAGCAGTTGATGCAATATGTAAATCACTGGATAAAAAAGAATATTCACCTTTTCTTTTACATGGTGTAACGGGAAGTGGTAAAACCGAAATTTATGTAGAGGGTGTTCGTCATTGCCTTGCTCAAAAAAGAACTGCTATTATTTTACTACCAGAAATTTCACTCACACCACAAATTGCTGGCCGATTTCGAGCTGTATTTGGAGATACGATTGCATTATGGCATTCAAAACTTACTCAAGCGCAACGCTCATGGACGTGGAAAGAAATTTGCAAGGGAACCTTCAAGGTTGTGATTGGTGCCCGGAGCGCAGTATTTGCACCCTTAAAACATCTCGGTCTTATTGTGATTGATGAAGAACAGGAGTCGTCTTTTCGTCAGGATTCTCCCGCACCAAGATATCATGCTCGTGACGTTGCTTTGATGCGTGCAACCTATGAAGGGGCTTCCGTTGTTTTATCTAGTGCCACTCCTAGTCTTGAAAGTTATTATAATTATCTTCATAAAAAACTAAGTTATCTCCATTTACCTGAACGATATGGTGGCGCAAAATACCCTCATGTCCATTTGGTAGATATGTTATCTGATCAAGAAGAATCAGGGAAATATGGACAAATATTTTCGGGATTGCTTCAAGATAAAATTGAAGATCGTCTCAATAAAAAAGAACAAATTATATTACTTCAGAATCGAAGAGGGTATTCTCCTGTAATTCGGTGTGGAGATTGCGGTGAAATTGTAATGTGCCCTCAATGTAAGGTTGCTTTAACATTTCATAGTAAAGGATCTCAACTTATTTGTCACTTTTGTGGGCATATTGAAATAAAACAACGTGAAACTTGTATTCATTGTAGGTGCTCTAATATGAAATATTCTGGTACGGGTACACAAAGAGTGGAATCCATTCTCGAAGAAACATTCCCTCAAGCAAGAGTCGCTAGATTGGATATGGATACGGCAGGAACAAGCCAAGGATTGATTTCAATTTTAAAAGCATTTGCGAATGGAGAGATTGATATATTATTGGGAACACAAATGATCGCCAAAGGATTGGATTTTCCAAATGCGACATTGGTGGGAATTATTAATGCAGATCTTGGGCTTCATTTACCGGATTTTCGTTCCGGTGAACGTATTTTTCAATTAATTTATCAGGCATCTGGAAGAGCTGGAAGGCGAAAAATTCCAGGAGAAGTGGTAATTCAAACTTATGTTCCGGATAATCCGGTCATTAAAAATGCGGCAAAATTAGATATGATTAAATATTATAATATCGCATTAAGTGAGCGAAATGAGTTAAAATACCCTCCATTTAGTTGGATGGCAAAAATTGAAATTACGGGGGAAAACCAAATAGCTGTAGATTCTTTATCGGAACGAATATCGAAATTATTGAATGGAAAATATAAAGGATTAGACGTTTTGGGACCAGCACCATGTTATTTAGAAAAACTTCGGAACCAATATAGGTTTCAAATCGTCTTTAAGTCATTAAAGTCTATAGATCCCAATGGATATAGACTTCACAAATTTATTCAGGATAATTTTATGGATATTCAAAAAAAGTACCGTCCAGGAAAAAATAGGATTAATATTCATTTTGATCCGCTTAGTTTAATATAAATGATAAATAGAAAACAGACTCTAATAATCTTACTTCAATTTTCAATATCTATTTGTATTGCTGAGACAGGTTATCCAGGATTTGATGTATTTACATCATCTTCTCAATTAGGATTGGGTGGAGCAGGTTATTTATTTTCATCACCAATTTCATCCAAAGTAAATCCTGCTGTCTCTGATACGGGTAAATATTTTTCAACATCAATTATTCGATATCAAGCGGGAATTACTAGTCAAAGTGTTGGGATGAGTCTCCCCTGGAATAAAGGGATGACTACTTTTTCAATTCGCCACATTTCTTATGGAACCTTTGATGGATATGATAATAATTTTCAATCAACAGGGACATATCAATCTAGTGATACTTGGGTTCAAGGTGGATATTCAAAACAATTGAATACACTCCCGTTGAGCATTGGTGCGTCAACTCAAATTTATTCTTCATCTTTAAAAGATTCTCAAATTAAAGCAATATTATTGTCCGTAGGAGGGGAATTTTATATACATAAAATTCAATCCACATTTGGTTTATCATTGCATAATTTAGGGAAAACATTTAGAAGTAATAATTTTGCAAATGGATCCCTTAGTCCTAAAACAGTTATTAGTACTTCAAAAAAAATTACTCACCTCCCTCTCACCTTATTTTTTGATACAGTATTTTCAAAATCTCAACAGGAACCTGAAGTATTTATTGGAGGAAATTTCAAATTAAAAAATGATATTTACATTAAGTGGGGGACATCTACTCGGAAAATATCTCATAATACTAAACAAGATTTTCTTCGTTCGGTCTTTGGAGCTTCGGGTCTTGGATTTGGTTTTTCTTCCGGGAGTATCAGTATTCACTATGGTACTTTTATTTTTGGAACGGGATCTACCATCCATGGTTTAGAAATTGGAATTCAACTATAATGTTTAAAAAAATTATTTTTCTCATTTTCATCGGAATGATTTCTGCGCAAAATAATTATCCAATTGTATTAGTTCATGGATTTATGGGTTGGGGTACTGAAGAGATGGGCGGGTACAAGTATTGGGGCGGTTCAGAAGATTACGCCCAATTTCTTAGAGATGAAGGTCATACTGTTTTTACTGTTTCCATAGGCCCTGTTTCATCTAATTGGGAGCGTGCTATAGAAGTTTACTCTCAATTAAAAGGTGGTCAGGTAGATTATGGGAAAGCACATTCCAATCAATTTTCACTCATTCAAAAACCTGAAGGTAAAATTTATACTGCACTTTACCCAGAATGGGATGAAAACCATCCAGTTCATCTTATTGGACATAGCATGGGCGGGCAAACGGCTAGAATGTTACAATACTTATTAACCCATGAAATAATGGAAGATGATAATAATGGAATTGCTGAAGAATCGAGTCTGCTGAGTGGTCTTCATCAGAATTGGATTCGGAGTATTACATCAATATCTACGCCTCATGATGGAACTACATTGGCAGATATTGTAACTCGGACGATGCCATTTGTACAGTATTTTGTTGGATTGGCTGGCGTTGTGGGTACCCGTTTTTATGAATTCGATTTAGAACAATGGGGTTTTTCTCGTGAAGAAGAAGAATCTTGGACTGGATATGTCAAGCGAATGAGAACTCATAATGCTTGGGATTCAAAAAATATGAGTTCGTGGGAGTTAAGTATTGAAGGCGCTAAAGAATTAAATGCATTTCTTCAAGTTGATCCGGATGTGTATTATTTCTCGATTAGTACCACAACGACAATTAAAAAAGATGAATCTCAATATCATATTCCTATTAATGGGACATCTCTTTTAACACGAACACGATCAAAGATAATTGGCTCAAGAGTTGGATATTGGAACGATGGCTCCGCAACAGATTCTACTTGGTATGAAAATGATGGGATTGTTAACACGCGATCTATGCGAGGTCCCACTACAGGTGCGAATGGCCCTGACCCAATTGTAAAATATGATGAAAATGAATTATTAATACCTGGACAATGGTATACACTCGGTCCTTTCCAGATTGATCACTGGAATATTGTGGGGCATCTTGGTACTGAAGAGGCTAATGCTTTTGCAAAACAAATACTATTCAATCAAGCAGTTCGATTAAAGGCGCTTCCATCTTTTTGAATACTGTTTATTATCATATTAAACTATTTCGCCCTCTTAATGTCTTTATAGCTGGGCTTGCCATGATTATTGCATCAGCAATAATGGGAACACTTCACGAAATAGAAATAGTCCTAATCGTGATGTTAGTTGTCATGAGTTTTGCTGCTGCTGCAAATGCCTTGAATGATGTTGTGGATGTTGAGATTGACCGTATTAACCGTCCCATGCGACCCATCCCATCGGGAAATGTAAAAAAAAGTTCAGCACTGATTCTTTCGTGTTTACTTTTTATTGTGGGAACAATATTGTGTTTGAAACTTCCTGAATCTGCTAAAGTTATTGGTATTGTAATAGCTATGCCTTTGATGATTATTTATAGCAAGTATTTGAAAGGCCTTCCTCTTATTGGCAATATTACAATTGCATTTATTTTAGGATTATCATTTCTTTTTTGTGGAGCGGCATTCAATGCTACAACGTCTATGTGGATTCCTATGGTATTGGCGTTTGGACTAACTTTAGTCCGAGAATTGGTAAAAGATATTGCCGATATGGATGGAGACCAATCTCTAGGACTAAAAACATTTCCAATTGTGGTAGGCATTGAAAAAGCAATTCAATTAACAATTTTTCTTAGTGCGTGTATTGGGGTGGTTGCTTTTCTTCCATTTCTTAATGGAATATATGGCATTTGGTATGGCATTTTGTTAATACTCGGCGTTGAGATTCCTTTGGGTGTCGTTGTAGCTTCTCTACTGAATAATCCGGGAATTTCGTCCGCAAGCCATGCTGCTCGGATCTTAAAATTTAGTACATTAATGGGACTAATCGCAATTTACGCAGGAACACTTTCATGACATCTGAATTCGTCCACTTACATAACCATTCTGACTATAGTCTCCTCGATGGTGCACAACGCATTGATCAATTGGTGAATACCATTGATGATTTAAATATGGATTCAGTAGCGCTGACTGAACATGGGAATATGTTTAGTGTAGTTCCTTATTATAATCGTGCAAAAAAAGCAGGGATTAAACCAATTATTGGATGTGAGATTTATGTAGCAACAGGGTCTCGTTTTGAGAAAAAAACAACAGTAGAAGGTGGATGGGGTAATAATCACCTAATCTTGTTAGCTCAAAATTACACAGGATATAAAAATTTAATGAAACTGGTTACGGCCGGTTATTTAGAAGGGTTTTACTACCGACCAAGGGTAGATGTTGAGCTTCTTCGTCAATTTAGTGAAGGACTGATTTGTATGTCCGCCTGTTTAAAAGGCGAAGTTCCAGAAAAAATGTTGAAGGGCGATTATGAAGGAGCAAAAGCAGCAGCACTTAGATTTGCAGAGATATTTCCAGATCGATATTATTTAGAAATTCAAAATCACGGTATTCCTGAAGAAGAAGCGAATATAAAGAATATGAAAAAATTAGCGGCAGATTTAAACCTACCGTTAGTTTGTACTAATGATGCCCATTACGCAAAACAATCTCATTGGGAAGCTCATGATATTCACATTTGTCTTGGGACGGGAAATGTAAGAAGTGATGAAAAGCGATTGCGATATGCCACGCCGGAATTCTATTTCAAAACTCAAGATGAAATGTTTAATCTTTTCAAAGAATTTCCTCAAGCGATTGAAAATACAAGACGAATTGCTGATAGCATTAATGTAGAATTAAAAATGGGTGAATATCATTTGCCAAATTTCCCCATTCCTGAAGGTTCTCCCACAAAGGATCCTGATGAATATTTGAAAATTTTAACCCAAGCTGGGGCAGGGCTTCTTTATGGCGAAATAACGCCATCAATCCAAAAAAGAATTGATCATGAACTTTTGGTTATAAAAAACATGGGGTTTGCTGGCTATTTTTTAATTACAGCAGATTTTGTTCAATATTCAAAAGACCAAATGATTCCAGTCGGTCCCGGTCGTGGGTCTGCTGCTGGAAGTATTGTATCTTATGCGTTGGGTATTACAAGTATAGATCCTTTAAAACATGACCTTCTTTTTGAACGTTTCTTAAATCCGAATAGAGTAAGTATGCCGGATATTGATATTGATTTTTGTATTGAACGTCGTGGCGAAGTCATTGATTATATCAAAGATCAGTATGGTGAAAATTCGGTAACTCAAATTATCACTTTTGGAAAAATGAGAGCCAAACAGGTAGTGCGTGATGTCGGTCGTGTGATGGGATATTCATTTGGAGAAGTAAATAAAATTGCGAAGGCAATTCCGAATGAATTAAATATCACACTGGATAAGGCGCTTGAAAAAAGTCCGGATCTTCAACAGATGGCAGAAGGCGATTACAAAGAATTAATGACTCATTCCAAAGTATTGGAAGGGATGAATCGTCATGCATCAATCCACGCTGCAGGCGTAGTAATTGTTCCCGGTGATCTTACCGATTATATCCCACTTTATAAATCTTCTACAGATGATATAACAAGCCAATACGACATGAAAGGTCTCGAAGAGCTAGGGCTTTTAAAAATGGATTTTCTTGGGCTGCGAACTTTAACTGTAATTGATAAAGCTGTAAAATTAATTGCACAAAAAGGGAAAATTGTTAATATAGAAAAAATATCATTTGAAGATGAAAAAGTTTATGAGCTTTTTGCTAAAGGATTGACAATTGGCGTATTTCAGTTTGAATCTTCTGGGATGCGTGAGTTTTTAAAAAAACTAAAACCAACCGTGATTGAAGATTTAATTGCTATGAATGCATTATACCGTCCGGGTCCGATGGAAAATATTGATGATTTCATTTCTAGAAAACATGGTGAAAAGAAAATTGTGTATTCACATGCTCTTCTGGAGTCGATTTTAAAAGAAACTTATGGAATTATCGTATATCAGGAACAAGTAATGCAAATTGCTCACGAGGTTGCTGATTTTACCTTAGCAGAAGCGGATATTATGCGTCGCGCCATGGGGAAAAAGCAAGATAAGGTGATGGATGAATTGTCTGTGAAATTTGTGGAAGGCTCAGGTAAAAAAGGAATATCTAAGAAAAAAGCTGAAGAGATTTTTCTATTAATTAAAAAGTTTGCAAAATATGGATTTAATAAAAGTCATTCAGCGGCTTACGCATATATTGCGTATCAAACTGCTTGGTTAAAAACTTATTACCCTGCTGAATTTATGAGCGCAAATCTTTCCAGTGAAATTGGGAAAATGGACAGAGTTGTAATTTTAATAAATGAATGTAAAAAATTAGAATTAGACGTAACACCACCAGATATAAATGTTTCGTATCAAGAGTTTAGACCGGTGAATGAAACTAAAATTTCCTATGGGTTAAATGCCATAAAAAACGTGGGTACAAAAGCATTAGAAACCATTATTGATGAACGCAGTAAAAATGGAAAATATGAATCTATTTTTGATTTATGTGCTCGCATAGATCAACAGAAAGTAAATAAGCGAGTGATAGAAAGTATGATTATGTCGGGTACAATGGATTCATTAGATGGAAACCGTGCTCAACAATTTTCTGCTATCGATGAAGCAATAAGATATGGTCAGCAGATGCAAAGTGAAAAAGATCGCAATCAATTTGACTTGTTTGGTGGTGGCAATCAGGATGATATATTAATTAAAACACCCATTCTTCAGCAAATGGCTGATTGGTCAGAAAAGGATTCATTAGCGAAAGAAAAAGAAGTTCTTGGTTCATATATTTCAGGTCATCCCCTTTTAGAACATGCGGAAGATTTGGAAGAATTCACATCCATTACTTTTGGAGAAGAGCAGGAATTTTCAAAAAATGATACCATTGTCGTTGGTGGAATGATTACTCGAATTGTAAACCGGTTTGATCGTCGAAACCGTGAAATGGCATTTTTTGATATGGATTGTCTTGGTGGACAAGCTGAAGTGATTGCATTCAGTGATTGTTTTAAATCTTATGGAAATTTAATCGAAGAAGGTAATGTGGTGTTCGTTAGAGGGAAACCGTCAGATGGAACCGATTTTTCTGATTTAAAAATTATGGGAGATGAAATCATTCCTGTGGATAGAGTACGTAATCGATTATCACAAAAATTGAATATTAAATTTCCGTCTGGAGAAATCAAACCTGAAGATATTGATGAGTTGATGAATATTTCAAAACGATATCCGGGTGAATGTAAATTGATTTTTCATTTACCGAATAATGGATCTCCGCGTCCTATGAAAGTGATGGCTCATAATATTAAAATATCTACTGAACGAGAATATATTCGAACACTAAGAACAAAGTACGGTAAGGATAATGTTTGGGTTGAATAATATTTTAAATATTAGAATAGAAACATGTTCAAATATTCCAACTACCCCAGATAAAAACATGAGAATTTTAACCTTTAAATACTTTTCTAAATGATTGCTGTTATTCAGCGGTGTTCTCGAGGGAAAGTCACGGTTTCTGAAAAGGTTGTAGGTAAAATTGAACAGGGACTTGTAATATTACTTGGCGTCCAAATAGATGATACTGAAAATGACGTAAATTATCTTGTGAATAAAATTTCTGGTTTGCGCATATTTAGAGATGAGAATGACAAAATGAATTTATCCATTAAAGATATAAATGGCTCAGTTTTAGTTATTAGTCAATTCACTTTATGTGGCAACACAAAAAAAGGTCGGCGACCAAGTTTTATAAATGCGGCTCCACCAGAAGACGGGAATCGGCTCTACGAATATTTTATGACCGAAATTGAAAAGGAAAGCGTACCTGTTGAATCTGGTGAGTTTGGCGCAGATATGAAAGTTGAGTTGGTGAATGATGGCCCAGTCACATTTGTTTTAAATAGTAAAGATTAAATTATTTCATCAAACCCAATTTCTGTATTTTTCGATTTTCCCCACCCACCAATTCCACAAAATAGATTTCGCTGGAAATTTGGGATGAATTCCACTGTACTACTTGTTCTTTTGATTAAATAAAGTTACACCAATCTAAATTAAATCAAAATCGCTCTAAACAGAGATATAATCTGGGGTATGAAGTGAGTGGCACAATGTTTAATTTTCATACCTATGGAACAAAAAATTAGAATTATTATGGCGAAGCCCGGATTAGATGGCCATGACCGCGGAATTAAGGTTTTAGCTGCTGCTTACCGTGATGCCGGAATGGAAGTTATTTATCTTGGACTACGTCAAACACCGGAAATGATAGTGTCTGCAGCTCAACAAGAAGATGCCGATGTTATTGCTCTTTCTAGTTTAAACAATGCTCATAATACTATTTTTCGCAATGTACTCAGCCTTATGAAAGAGAAAGGCTTAAATGATGTTCTTTTAGTCGGTGGGGGGATTATTCCTAAAAAGGATGTGGAAGATTTAGAAAATGAAGGTGTGGGAAAATTATTTGGTCCCGGAACTCCAGTTCAGCAGACGGTGGATTTTATAACTCAATGGGTTAATACCAATAGAAGATAGGTAGAGTGGATTTAAATAATCAAATTGAATTAGAATTGTATTTTGCCGATCATTTTGATACAATTCTGTTTCCTGTATTGGCAGATATTTATTTAGAGCAAAATGATTTTAAGCGTGCGCGTAAAGTTTGCGAAATTGGTTTAGGATATCATAAAAATGACCCATCGGGTCGATTTATACTGGCGCGACTCGAAAAAGCTGAAGGCAATTTAAAAGAAGTAGAGAATGAATTAGAACGTGTTTTATTGTATTCTGATGACCATCTCGCCGCCGCATTAATGTTATGTGAAATACAAACAGTTTTGGGTCGAGCATCAAGCCGTTTGTTAAAAACTTGGAAACATGTTCTCGCAATTGACCCCAATAATAAAACAGCACAAGACTTCATTAAAAAAGTTGAATGGGGAAATGAAAAAGCTGCACAGAAAAAAATCCTATCCCCTAAAAAAGAAATTAAAAATACAGTTGTTCACAAAAATGCAATCGCTCCTCCAAAAATAAAAATAACGCCTGAGCCTCTTTTAGATCACCCTACAGAACCATTAAAAGTAAGTTCACGTTTAGCGACATTCACGTTAGTTGCAGTTCTTAAAAACCAAGGATTGTTTGACCAAGCATTGGAAGTATTAGATGCCTTGGAAGAGAAAGGGCAAAACCTCAAGTCCATTGCACTTGAGCGGGAAACGATTCAAACATTAATAAAAAATATACATAAGAGTTAATTAAAAAATATGAGCAATTCAATTTATTCAAAACGTCAAGAGAATCTAAGTAATGTGTTAGCCAAAAAAGGGTTAGATGGAATCTTAATCACTAATTTGACAAATATTCGATATATTTCAGGATTTACGGGTTCTGCTGCATCTTGTTTAGTGACGCCAGAAGGTAAATATTTTATTACTGATGGTCGCTATATTGAGCAGTCAAAAGAACAAGTAAAAGGATTTGAAAGATTTATTGATATGAGTTCACACTTTGCTCAGATAAAAAATAATAAATTAAATCCAAACGGATTCAAATTAGCTTTTGAGGGCGACCATATGAGTTTTGCCCAATATAAGAGAATGACCGCAGCATTCCCCAATACAAAATGGGAAAACTCATCTATGATTTTGGAAAATTTGGCTGCTGTAAAAGATCAATCGGAATTAGATTATCTCCGTATAGCTGTAGAAGTAACTGATAAAGTATATGAAGAAATTTTGCCCATGCTTCGTCCAGGTTTTACCGAAAAACAGGTTGCGAATGCAATGGTTTCAAAATACCGTGAGTATGCAGAAGGCGAAGCCTATTCTCCCATTGTTGCTACGGGTCCCAATGGTGCATTGCCACATGCAATTCCAACAGATAGAGAATTCAAAAAAGGGGATTTTATTGTCATTGATGCCGCCGCAAAATATGGCGGATATCATGCAGATATGACTCGAACGCCTGTTGTCGGTGAAGCTTCTGAAAAACATAAAGAAGTTTATAGTATTGTCAAAGAAGCCCAGAAACGTGGGTGTGACACGGCTAAGGCTGGTGTTGCTTGCAGTGTTGTGGATGCATCTACGCGGGATTATATAAAAGAGATGGGTTATAGTGAATATTACACTCATGGAACCGGACATGGTCTTGGGTTAGAAATTCACACATCACCACGGTTTAATCCGGAAAGTAAAGATATCCTAGCAGTGAATAATGTGATGACAATTGAACCTGGAATTTATATTGCAGGTTGGGGTGGAGTTCGGATAGAGGATGATGTCATTATTAATGAAAACGATTGTGAAATATTAAATAAAACCACTAAAGAATTGGTCATCCTGAATTAATATATTTCCCTGCCCAATATATAATGAGTGATTAATAATTAGCTCATCATTCTCAGCGCTCTTTTCTTTCTAAAACATGATTGATATTTACACAAAACCCAAACTCTATGATGCTATTCATCAAAATTATAGTTGGGATAAAGATTTAATTACTTTATTGGCAAAAGATATTGGAGGTCCTGTTTTAGAATTAGCAGCAGGAACAGGTAGACTTACTTCTTTATTTTTAGATCTTGGACTTGAGTATACAGGCATTGATTTAAGTTCTGAGTTTTTATCTGTAGCCAATAAAAAGTATGGGAATCATGCAACTTTTATTCAAGGTGATATGTGTCAATTTGAGTTGAAAAAACAGTTCAAATTTATATTTATTGGATTTAATTCTTTTCTCCACAACCTAACAGATGATGATGCCAGACAATGTCTTCAATCCATTCAGAATCATTTAATGAATGATGGTACATTTTTAGTTTCTATTTTTAAACCGGATCCATCATTTTTATATCGTGAAAAAGGGAAGCTTTATCCAGCTACGTCATTATTTGATTTTGAAGGTAAACAATGCAGGATTATGGAAACAAATGATTTTAATGATGAAACACACGTGAATCACTTAACCTGGCGCTTAGAACGAGATGGAAATCTGGAGACTGAAGAATACCAATTTAAGATGCGAATGTTTTATCCGCATGTTATGGATATTTTATTGAGTGATTCGGGGCTAAGAATCAAAGAAAAAATGGGCGATTATGATGGCTCACCCATGGATGAAGAAAGTGGGATGCAAATTTATGTCTGTGAAAAAACCTAAAAAATTATCGATTCAAAAAGCAGTTTCTGCTTTAAAAATATTAGATCCTGAATTGGTAACCCTTTTGGATGCATTTAAGATAGATGATTTATATCCAGAAACGGATTATTTTAAATCTTTAACTCGCGCAATTATTTATCAGCAATTAAGCGGTAAAGCAGCTAAAACGATTTCAGATAGATTTGTTGCACTTTACTCAGGGAAAGATTATCCGTCTCCAAATGATGTATTAAATACCGAGCATAAAATTTTACGGTCAGTAGGGCTTTCAAATGCCAAAGCAAATTATATAAAAAATATTTCTCAAGCTTTTTTAGATGGAACTGTTGATTATAAAAATTTAGATAACCTTTCTGATGAAGAAATCATGGAACAACTCCTTACCATCAAAGGTGTGGGACCTTGGACTGCACAAATGTTTCTTATGTTTACCTTAAATCGACCAGATGTTTTTCCGATTGGCGACTTAGGTGTTCAAAAAGGGTTTCAACAGTATTTTAAATTAAACAAATTACCAACACCAAAAGAAATGAATCAAAGAGCCAAACAGTGGAAACCATTTCGAACTGTAGTGTCCTTTTATTTCTGGAAAGTAGTGGATGGCCCATTTGAGTGGTGAAATGATAAAAACTATATTTTTTGATATTGGTGGTGTTTTGATAAATATTCACCCTGAAAAAACATTCCAATATTTAAGCGATTGCACAGATATATCGGTAGAAGAAATTCGGGATCGATTTCCTGTGATTGCCCATGATGAATATGAAAAGGGTAATCTCACAAATACAGAATGGTATTTAGCTGTTAAAGATTCATTACCTCAACCTTGTTGCCTGAAAGAAGTAGATTTTTGGCGTGCCTGGAAATTGCTATTGGGAGAAGAAAAAGAGACAGTAAAACTTCTTAGAAAATTAAGAGAGACCTATTCTATTTGGTTATTATCTAACACCAATCCACAACATATTCGAGATGAGATTGAACAGCGCTACACATTTCCACAGTTAGTTCATGGAACAGTATATTCATTTGATGTAGGATTACGAAAACCCGATAAAGAGATTTATATTACTGCAGCCCAGTTAGCTGATACATGCCCTAAAGACTCAATTTTTATTGACGATTTGGAAGAGAATATACATTCAGCAATCAAAGAAGGTTTTACAGGCATCCATTTTAAAACCATTGAACAATTAGAAATAGATTTGGAAATGCTGGGGCTTTTCCAAAAAGAAAAGGAATCCCTATGAAATATTTTTTCACCAGTCTTATATTGACCATTAGTTTACTTCATGCCACTGGTGCCTGGATGATGAGTGGTAGATCACATCCTGAACTTAAATGGCACACCATGGAAACAGATCATTTTGATATTCATTACCACGAAAGCATTCGTGAAATTGCAGTACAGGGCGCATCCATAGCAGAACAAGTTCGCCCAATGCTTATGAAGCAAATGGGGCTAGATACGCTTCCTCGTCTCGATATTGTATTTACATCAGAAGATGAAATATTGAATGGTTTTGCAATGCCAAGTAATCATACTGTGATTTGGGTTGATCAAAATGATGCCGCTCTTTGGGTTGGTGATGAAAAATGGCTTCGAACCGTTTTAGCCCATGAACTCCAACATTTAGTTTATTTTAATACAATTAAGACGTGGTTACCAGACCCGATGAATAGTATGGTAGCAGGAGTTCCTGGTTGGATTGTGGAAGGGATTGCTGAATACTATACTGAAAAATGGCGACCTTTTCGTTATGACATTTCTCATAAAGGCCATGTTATAAAAAACACAGTACATAAAATTCAAGATCCTCATAATGATGGGTTTTCTAAAAGTCTTTATCTAGCAGATCGCTTTGGAGATTCAACAATTGTTAAAATTTTAAGTCATAGAAATAAAGCCGGATTATTAGACTTTAAGGAATCATTTAAAAAGCACACAGGCATAAAACTGAAACAATTCAATGAAGATTGGCGTCGCCACATGAATACGTTTTTTTTTGGTCAACGAGCTCAGAAAGAGCGAGTTGAAGATGTGGGGAAAGTTCATAAGCTTCCATTGAAACGAATGGCCGCTTTTGATTATTTTACTGATACGTTACGGGTGGCAATGATTGGTCAATTATCAAAAGGTCAAGGTGATTTATCTTTAGTGGTTGCAACGCGAGATACAGCCAAAGAAAGAAAAGAACGGAAAGGGCGGATTAAAAAAGCTGAAAAAAAAGGTAAGAAGCCTAAAAAGGTTAAACCCAAATGGAAGATTAAGGAATATGATCATGGTGTATTCGGTGAACTAATTCAAAACCTAGATGTATCTCCAGATGGAAAATCCATTGTATATCCAAAATATCGTTATGGTAAAAATCAATCCATTCTCTTTGATATTTGGAAATTGGATATAGACTCCAATAAAAAAACAATACTCACATCATCTATGCGAGCCAATCATCCTAAGTTTTCTCCTGATGGAAATAAGATTGTTTTTGTAGCCCATGAAAATTCTACGACCCAACTTTATACCATGAACTCTGATGGAACCGATATAACGTCCTTAACGATGAATGAAGGTGATACTCAGGTCATTACGCCTATGTGGAGCCCAAATGGAAAATCGATCGCATTCGCACAATCCGACCCTGACGGTTTGATGGATTTGCATATTATTGATTTAAAAAATGGGCGAGTGAAGCAAATAATAGAAAGCAATGAAGGAGATTATTCTCCAATTTGGCATCCTGATGGCGAAAATATATCCTATACTGGGCTTTATGATTATACACCTAATCTTTTTACCTATAATATTAAAACAGGTGAAACCATCCAAAACACAGATATTGGAGATATAATCGTAGGATCACATTGGAATTACGAATCATCATCTATCACTGCTATGACTTTAAAGACTGTCGATTCATCTAGAGTGGTTGATATTGATCCATCCAGAATTGCTAATAAAGTTGATCTAAAAATGAACCCGGCATTTTCTTCATGGCGAACCAAGGCTCCAGATAATCCTTTGGAAAATATTAACCCTAAATTAGATGTAACAATCAATCAAGAAATACCTTACAAGTTTTATAAACATATTTCCCATTTAGGAACATTAGTATTGCCCGATGATGAGAGTCTTTTTTTAAATACAGCTTTTACAGACGGGATGGGGCGCCATTTAATTACCGGACTTTACTATACTGATTTTGATTCAGTCCATGCTTCAATGTTTCAATATTTAAATAATACAGGATTTCCCTTGGGTGGTTCGTGGGGAATAAATTATTACAAAGATTTCTTTTTTACATTTCAATTTTATAATCGTAATCAAATACCACTCCTAGAGTTATTTAATGGTGCATCTCTATGGTGGAAAATGCCTTATAACTTTGGAAAGTCTAGAAATGCGAATCATTCCATTGGTTTTGCATTGGGCTTAATGGATAGAATCGCGACAGATTTTACTGATTCTTTAGATGTATTCCTTCTTCCTGAAAGCGGAAAGGAAGGGAAAATATCCTTAAATTATTCTTTCAAAAATCAAAGAAATCATAAACGAAATATGTTCGCTCCAAATCAAGGATTTGGCTTGAGCATAAATCATGATATTGTAACAACAGTGATTTGGGGTAATAAGGATTACAATAAAACTAATTTAGATATATTTACGAATCAGAAGACGGGCCCATTATCATTTTATATTAGAGGTCGGTATGAAAAATTAACAGGGAAACCATTTTCACAAGATCAATTGGGAATCTTTGATATTCCAAACTATTATATTGCAGGTTCATTTACACCTGGAAGAGAATACATGAGTCCACGAGGGTTCTCAGGAGCTAGAAAGGGTGATCAAGCATTTATGGGAACCGTTGAACTTAGAGCGCCCGTAGCACCCATTGATGTTGTGGATTTATTGAAAATTTTTCAATTGGGATATCCGACTATTGCACTGATTTCTGATTTTGGAAATGCCTGGGATGAAGGTGATAATAAACAGAAAATGATTTTTACAACGGGTGCGGAATTCAGATTTGCATTATCATTGGCAAAATCACCTTTATTTATTTTTAGTTTTGGGTGGGCTCAGACACCAGTTGAGTGGGGAGACGATTGGAAAAAATATGTTAATTTGAAAAAAGATGAAAAAGTTGATTTTGGTCCTCACCCGTATTTCCAAATGACGCTCATTAATCCATTTTAGGAAAAGAAATGAAAAATACAATTACGTGGTTTGAGATCAATGTGGCTAATCTTAAAAGAAGTATTAAATTTTATAATCATGTTTTAGAAACAGAAATTAGAATTATGAACATGGACGATTTTCCCGCCATGGGTGTTTTCCCTGATGAAGGTGTAAATGGTGCTTTAGTAGAAGAAGAAGGATATGAAGCTCCCGAGCACAGTGGCGTTATGCTCTATTTTGATGGTAGTACCGGGATTGATTCTTATTTAAAACGAGTGGAAGAAGCTGGTGGGTTTATTATGGTTCCTAGAACAATTGTTACGGAAGACATTGGATTTTGGGGAGCATTTGAAGATTTAGATGGGAATGTATTGGCCTTTTTTGAACCACCTCTTATAAGCAAATAAAGTGAAAAGGTGAATTAAAATTCTTTACCCAGTCTTTGGTATTCTAGCAGGGGTTGGCTTTCAAAATTTTGGATCCGTTTTTCAATTTTACCACAAACATCGTCCCTTACGCACTTGCTTGCTACTTTGATCGCATTGGATATTGCCTTTCCGTTGGAGCGTCCATGTGCAAGAATCACCATTTTTTCAAATCCTAATAGTGGTGCACCGCCATATTCTGCATAATCCGTTATTTCTTTTAATAACGTTAATCCTTTTCTTAAAAAGAATAGTCCAAGCTTCCATCCTATTTTAGCGCGCCAGGCCATTTTTGTTAGTTGGCCTAAACTTTTGGCTGCTCCTTCAAGTGTTTTTATGACGATGTTTCCTACGAATCCCTCGGTCACCACAACATCCACAATTCCGCGTAAAATATCCTTTCCTTCAACGTTTCCTGAAAAATTTAAATGAGATGTATTTTTTAATAATTGGTATGTGGTTTTCATTTTTTCACCACCTTTTGTGGCTTCCTCTCCTATATTGAGTAAAGCAACTGAAGGATTTTCAACTCCCCTAACATTTTCTACATAGGCAGCACCCATGATGGCAAATTGAACCAGCTCTTCCGCTTCACATTTTACACTTGCCCCTACATCTAGCATTAAAGCAAGATGGTCGTCATTTTTAAATTCGTTTAATGTAGGGTAAACCGTTGCAATGGCCGTACGTCTGATGCCTTGAATTCTGGTAAGGAATTTTGCTGCAGCCAATACGACTGCGCCTGTACTGCCAGCCGATACCAAAGCGTCGGCTTTTCCTTCATGCACTAATTGAGCGGCGACCAGGATGGATGCTCCGGGCTTTTTTTCGAGGGATTCTCTTGGAGATTCATCCATTCCAATGAATTCCGGTGCATGAATTATTTCTAACGAACCATTTGGATACGATTTTTTTTCAAGCGCTTTCTTTAATTCTATTTGATCTCCTACTAACAAAATACGGACTGGGTTAGAATTAGCGGCGATGATGGCGCCTTTTACATTGGGCTCTAAACCTTGGTCTCCTCCCATGGCATCCAATGCTATTGTTATTTTTGAATTGATTAACATATTACCTGACTATTGGACTTAAAACCAATAATGCCTTAAAGAGATAGAAAAGAATAATCCAGTTGCATCGATGGTCGGTGCCTCTTCAATCCAAATTGCTGGTTCTTGTTTTGTTTTATCGTTTCCATTATCATCTTGTTCACCCGTTTTAACTGTATGTGTCCATTTAGATTTATTATTTAGAAAAACGTTATTGAATGAAAAAATGAGATCTTGGTGTTTCCCAATTTGTATTCCAACGTTCAATCCAATACTGGGTAAAATAGAACCGGAAGTAACCAAATTATCATCATCGTCAATTCTAGATACAATTATAAAAGGTATTTCCAATGATGAGTAAAATGAAGTTCCAAATCCGGATAGTAAGTTGAAATTAAATGATGGGCCGATTCCACCGTAAAAATCCATATCGTGTCTTGAATCAGAAATAAGGCCTATTGATCCATTGAGACTTCCGGAAAAAGTATTAAAAGTATTAAATAAATATTTCCCGGTTAAATCATATCGATTTTCTTCGCTGTATGAAAAACTTAAATCAACAATAATTGGATTGGTTAACATTTCATAAGCTTTATGACCTTCTTTTACCTTGTGCCATTTTCGAATGATTTTAGCCTTACTAGCATCGAGACCCACTTCAGTAATACGAGCAAGTCCTCGGGTTTTTCCGGGTAAATTTATTGTTTTTCCTTTATAGGTTTTTTGTCTATCTTTTGAAGAAATTTCAAAATAATCTCCAATTTGTAACCCCAGATTTTCTCCAGAAAAAATTGAAATATAAGCGCCATTAACTTCAATGATTTCACTGGTAATTGTATATAGCTCTTTTAATTTTAGTCTCATTTGATACTCAATAAATGAGAGCGCCCTTTCTAAAGAAGCATCATGATTTCCGCCTATATAAACAGCATTTAGATTAAAGGAATTTTTAGTGACACCTGTTTCTACATTCACTAACCGGACATTGGCTTTAAGTATAGTTCTAATATTATTTTCTAATTCTAATTGCCTTTTTTCTTTTTGACTACTTGTATTATCTAGTGCAACTGTAACGGTTTTTTTTACGACCCATGAAAATAAAGTTTCATCTTTATCATCTTTATCATCTTTATCGTCCTTTTCTTTGGGAACACCTTTTTGACCAAAGTGAACAATATCGACAATTAAAGCTTCTTCAGCAGAAGCCAGTTCGCCCAATTCTCCAATTTGATTATCGCTCACCATTCCAGATAATTGAAACTTTTGTTCTTCAAGGAGTTGATCAATAAGATTTCTATCAATCACTTCAAATCGCCCTACGGCACTCGCTTGTTCAGAAAGGATAGAAAGGACTTTGTCGGTAATTTCTTCATATTTACCAGTTGAAGCAGGTAGAATCATTAGAGCTTTCTTTTCAAGCGTTAAGTCATCATCTAATTTTTGGGCTGAGGGTAAAGCGATAATAAATATGAAGAATAAAAATTTATATTTCATTATAAATCCCACTCTAAGGGTTGATTATAAGCAAGAGTAAAAAACACAGAAGCTGTCTCATCGGTATAAGACTCACCGGTAGATAAGTCTTGGGTAAGTCCGAAAATAACAGCTATTTTATTTTGAATTGCCAGTTGAATTTCTCCAACCAATTGCATTCTAGAAAAATCTATATTATTAACCAATTTGCTCACTTGATGAAAATAATTAATTTCAATTTTTGTTTTGAATCGAGTGAAATCTCGATCCGAAGTAAATCCGGTTTTAGCATAGGATGTTTTTTGTACTGAGTTTAGATAGTCAGAATTATCAAAAGCAAATCCCATTTCTAATGTCATATTCCCTGTGTCTGAATTTTGGAATAGCCATCCAAAACCTTGATTGAAATGGTATCGTAAATTTACATCAATGAATGTATTTTTTTCATAGATGAGAGTATTAAATGTATATAATCTTTCAATTGACATGAAACGTCTACTTGTTTTTTGTCGAATTTTAATTTCCTGATTTTGATCAAAAAAGTGGCCATAAAAACGAAAATCATGGAATGTATACGAAGTGGTTCTTTTTAGTCGAGCATAGCTTGCAAGCCCTACAGAGTTAGAGCTTGCTCGAACAATTCCTAAACGGGAATACTGCCTCCACCCTATATTTTCTGATTCAGAATCGTGGGCAAGAATCACTGAAAAAAAAATAATGGGAATAAAGTATTTCATTATTCTTTAATCTTTTTCCCGCTTTGCATAAGTAGAATGGCGGTGGTGGTGAAAAGTGCTGTCAAAAAGATTGCCATCCAAAAACTAGTGCTAATTGAGGAGTTACTAATACCTAGAATGGTATAACGAATACCGTTAATCATATAATAAATAGGATTGATGTAACTTAATTTTTGTGCCCATTCTGGTAACATATTAATAGAATAAAAAATGCCACCAAGAAAGCTTAATGGGGTTAAGAAAAAATTCTGCATCATGGCTAGCTGATCCCAGCTTTCCGCAAGTTGACCTAATAAAAGTCCCATACTCGCAAATGCCCAAGAAACTAAAAAGATGAATCCAATTGTTCCCATTACATTCATTACAGGCAATCCAATTAAAAGAACACCAAGTAATAAGACTAAAACTCCATTGACAACTCCTCGAACTGTTCCACCAATAATGTATGCGAGTGCAATCTCTGCTCCAGATAATGGTGCTGTTAATAAATCAGGTAATTGTTGAAGGAGTTTCATTTGAAGCATGGATGATGCTGTATTGGATGTTGCATTGGTTAGGGTATTCATCATGATGAGTCCAGGCAAAATGAATAAGGTATAAGGGACACCCTGTATATCAGAAATACGTTGTTCTAGAGTAAAACCAAAAACAGTTATATACAATCCAGATGAAATTAGTCCAGGTAAAACTGTTTGTCTATATACAGAAAAAAAACGTCCCACTTCCCGCTGAATTAAAGTACTGAGACCAATCCAATTCATTCGTTTATCCCTTTTCCGGTCAAATTCAAGAAGACATCTTCCAAGGAAGATACATTGCATTCTATACTTTGAATCTGTACATCTGTTTTAGATAATTGTTGAATTATTTGAGGCATTGCTGAGTCGGGATTTTTTACAGAAAAATGATATCTGTTTTCTTCACGAGTATATGTGAATTCTGAAAGATATGATTCATCGGCATTTTCAATTTTCCCTAGTTGTACAGTAATTCCTGCTTTGCCAAGTTCATCTGTCAGATTTTTTGGGGATCCTTCTTTTAATATTTTACCTTTATTAATAATGGCAACATTTTCACAGAGCATTTCTGCTTCTTCAATATAATGAGTTGTAAGTAAGATGGTTTTTCCCCCGGAATGCATATCTCTAAGATAGTCCCAGAGGTCTCGTCGAAGTTCTACATCTACACCGGCAGTTGGTTCATCTAAAATAATTATTTCAGGATCATGAACTAAAGCCTTTGCTAATTGAAATCGGCGTTTCATTCCTCCGGATAGTTGACGCAATCGAGACTCACGTTTTTCAGATAAACCTAATCGCTCGAGTAAATCATTAATTTTTGGTTTGGCTTCTGCTGGTTTGAGTCCATAATAACCAGCTTGGAAAAAAAGCAGTTTTTCAATAGGGAAAAACCAATCTACTGAAAGTTCTTGTGCGGCAATCCCAATTTTAGAACGAGTGAATCTGTAGTTTTTTACGGTATCTTTTCCAAAGACATTTGTAGTACCATTGTCTCGAAAAACGAGCCCGGTGAGGATATTAATTAATGTTGTTTTTCCAGCGCCATTTGGACCAAGTAATCCAAAAAACTCTCCTTTTTGAATCGTGATATCCACGCCACGAAGCGCCTGAACATCCCCATAGGACTTAGTTAATCCTGAAACTTCAATGGCGGGAATTGACATGGGGTTTATTCGAAGCCAATATGGTGTTCGAATGGGCTCGGGAAATCAAAGCCGTCTGCACCAGGAAAATGGGCAATAGAAACTATAAAACCCCAAGGGATCATGATAGATGCTTCTACTTTTTTTGTTTTAGCTTTTCCTTTACCTGTGACATTTGGAACTGAAAATTTAGGATGACTAATCCACATTCCAAATTCGTCATATCCGTTGACCTGTACGAATAATTTATCTTCGTCAATGCCGATTTTTTTTAAGGGTTCGTGGTTATCCAGGACAATTAATATTAAATCCCCAACCACATCTTCTATTTTCATCATGTCTTTTCTCATACGTTAATAAGGGACAAATTTATAGATAGCACCTAAATAATCCACAACATATAGTTCACCCGAATTATCTTCTCCAAAAGATGAAATAAATAATGGCAGGTCTTTACTGGTTTTTTTTAAAGAGGTGCGAATATTCATAAAATTGGTAATTTGATTATTCTTTTTTTGAAATGCCCATATTCGCCCTGTGCAATAGTCTCCAAAAATATAGGCACCTTGTAAGTTCGGAAGACTTGTTCCTCTATAAACATATCCGCCTGTTACCGAGCAACCTGTTGCTTCTGCTTCATCCATGCCTATGAGTATTTTCATATAGTTCGCATTATTAGGATATTCATGTATTGGTTTCATCAGCCCAGTTGTATCACATAGTTGTTCTGGGTTATAACAGTGGTCGGCTTCCATAATGCGCCAGCCATAGTTTGCGCCATTGGATTCTTCCCAAGTATTCCAATTTACTTCTTCCCAAAGGTTTTGCCCGACGTCACCTATAACAAGGTCATTGGTTAATCGGTCAAATGAAAATCGCCATGGATTTCGAAGGCCATAACAAAATATTTCGGATTTCTTGTCTTTTTGACCTACGAATGGATTATCAGGTGGAATAGCATAAGGATTACCGCGATTTACATCTATTCGTAAAATTTTCCCTAAAAGGGTATTTTGATTTTGAGCATTATTAAATGGATCACCCCATTTTCCACCATCTCCAAATCCAATATATAGCATACCATCCTTTGGACCAAAAATAAGGTGTCCGCCATTATGATTTCCAAATGGCTGTGCTATTTTTAGAAGAATTAATTCAGAATTTTGATCAGCATATTCAGGATTATCTGTGACTGAAAATCTAGCCACGATTGATGTATCATTTTTATTGACATAATTGACGTAAAAAAAACCATTTTCAAAATAATTTGGATGAAAAGCCATTCCAAGCAACCCTTCTTCACTTCCAGGAATTAAAGAGCCATGAACTCGATCCGAAATATCAAGAAAAGGTTTATTAACCGTTTTTCCATTTTTAATGATATAGATAAGTCCTTTCTGATTCACAACAAATAATCTGGAATCATCTCCTTTGGGTTGGGTGAGATATATTGCTTTGGCTGGAACATCGGCTATTTTTACAATCGCAAAATTTTGACTAAAAGATGTGGATAGAAGAAATCCTAAAAATAATAATTTCCGATATAATTGGATTCTTTGTGAGTTAAGCATGATTGACCTTTTCTAAAAATTCTTCTTCACTTAAAACGCTTACACCTAATTCTTTTGCTTTTTTTAATTTGGATCCAGCACCGGGACCCGCTACAACAAAATCCGTTTTTTTACTCACAGAACTGGAGGACTTACCTCCTAAATTATTTACCATTTCTTTAGCGTCTTTTCTAGTGAGTTTTTCTAATGATCCTGTGAAGACAAAAGTTTGGCCAGCAAAAGGTTGATAATCTTGAAATTCTATTTTAGCAAATTTTAGATTTCTATCTAAACAATTTTGGACTAGTATATGATTAGAGCTATTGGACCAAAATTGCACAATTGTTTCTGCAACAATTGGACCAATCTCATCAATGGTTTCCAGCTCTTCAATTGTTGAATTTTGGAATTTCTCTAAGTCCCCTGTATAATGTTTTTCTAATACCTTTGCGGTATGCTCTCCTACATTTCGAATTCCCAACGCATAAATAAACCGAGCAAATGTTGTATTCTTTGATTTAGAAATAGAATCGATTAGATTTTTTGAAGATTTGTCGCCAAGCCGATCCAGTTTCTCTAATGTTTCATGTTCCAAAATGAAAAGATCGTCAATACTATTAAGGATTTTTTCGTCTACCAATTGATCTACAATTTTTTCGCCAAGTCCATCAATGTCTAATGCAAGTTTGGATGCGAAATGTATAATACGGCCTTTAATTTGTCTAGGACATGAAATATTACCACACCGTAAAATTGCTTCACCTTCTGGTCGATGTGCTTTATGATTACAAATGGGACAAAAATGTGGAATATGAAATGGAATAGTTGAATTAGGTCGTTTTTCCATAATAACTTTCACTACTTTTGGAATAACATCGCCCGCTCTTTCAATTAAAATTGTATCACCAATACGGATATCTTTTCGGTCAATTTCATCTTGATTATGAAGCGTAGCATTTGTGACGGTAACTCCAGCAATATAAACAGGTTCTAACTTAGCGACAGGGGTTAATGCACCCGTTCTTCCTACTTGAATATCAATATGATGAATAACTGTTGTGGCTTGTTGTGCTTTGAATTTTCCAGCAATTGCCCACCGAGGTGATCGACTTCGAGTTCCTAAATCTTCACGTTCATTATAATTATTGACCTTAAATACTGTTCCGTCAATTTCATAAGGAATACTAATTCGTTTCCTTTCTAATCTTTGGTGATATTTCGTCAGCCCTTCCGCACCTGTAACAGTTTGAATAAGTGGATTCACAGGTAATCCCCATTTTTTTAATGCTTCCAAAAATGAAATATGATCTAAAAACGATAGACCATCAATGGTTCCAACTTCATAGCAGTAGATTGAAAGTGGTCGTTCAGCTGTGATGACTGGATCAAGTTGCCTGAGACTACCAGCCGCCGCATTTCTGGGATTTGCAAAAATAGGTTTTCCATTGGATTCTTGTTTTTTATTTAAAATAGAGAAATCTTCTTTTCGAATAAAAACTTCACCACGAACTTCTAATAGTGATGGTGGGGGTATTTGATCTGACCGTAATGAGAGAGGAATGCCAAAAATGGTTTTTAAATTATGGGTAATATTTTCACCTGTAATTCCATCTCCTCTCGTGGAACCATGAATAAATTTCCCAAATTTATAAACAAGTTCAACACCGAGACCATCTAATTTTGGTTCAGCCACATAGGTGATAGAATCTTTTTCCAATCCTTTTTGAATTCGTTGATTAAAAGTAACCAGCTCATCTTGGTTCATTGCATTGGCCAGAGATAACATGGGAATACTATGCTTAATGGTTCCAAATTCAGAGATAGGACTTGTTCCCACTCGCTGAGTTGGAGAATCAGATGTGATTAGTGATGGGTTTTTTGTCTCTAATATTTCTAATTCACGAAGAAGTATATCATACTCTCCATCTGAAACGGCAGGATTATCTAAAGCATAGTAACGATAATTGTGATCGTTGATTGTATTCTTGAGTTCATTAATGCGTTTCTCAGGGGTCATTGGTTTAATCGTGCTTTTTGTTTAAAGTGTTGTACAGGATCGATCAATAGTTTATTTATTGGGAAAATTGCTCCTGTAGAGTCTAGTGGCGATCCATAAATTGTATTTCCGGATTTAATTACAAAGTAATATTGAAGATAAGAACCGGGAAATAGTTTAGGATCATACTTAAAACGATATAAGCCATGTACTCCTTTTAGAGCATATTCTTGATAATATTTTACCGAGTCAGTTTTAAAAAAAATGATGGCTGACTCTACAGAATCTTTTGGAATATTTGTAATAAAATCCAAATTATGTGAACGCCCTTTGAAAAGCGGTTTTGGTGGAGCATGATAAATTCGTTGATTTCTAAATAAAGATGGATTATCGTCCCTCACCTGATTTTCAATTTGGGCAAATAGCAAAAAGGGAATGAAAAAAACAATTTTTAACATAGCTTACCTAACTTGTTGATAATTACTAATAAAAATGATTTAAGCATTTTTTTATTCATCCAGTTTCAAGCATTCAAACCAAGGCTCGCTATTTAGATCAGAAATAAATAAATCTCGGTTATCTTTTTCGTCAATTTTTTCGGCACTTGATTTTGCTTTTAAAAAATACTCATTTAATTTTATTGAATTTCCGGCTGCTCCATATGCTCGAGCAAGAGCCTCGTAGGCATAAGCCAGATCAAACCCCTCGAGTTTTAAAGACTCTGTAAGATTCCAACACTTTTTTGCATGGGACAAAGCATTTTCACTTTTGCCTAATACGGAATAAACGTGAGAAATCATCCATTCACCGCGTTGTTGATTTAAAGGCTGAAATTCGGAAGACCGCTCCCAGTGATATAAAGATGCTTTTGCAAAAGCAATCATACGGTTATCATCTTGGGGTTCTCTTTTTTTGTTTTCCAATAGGGTCCACGTTTGTTGATTGAGCTCTACTCCTAAATAATGATGTAGTTTCTTCATTGATCTCTCCATTTAATTTCCTCCAATTGTAAGACAGTTTTTTCGCCACTTGTCTTCTTTAATATTTCCTCGGACAAAAAAATCTTTTGAACATTCAATTTCTGTTTTTGCAATAGTAGGGTACGCATTTTCTCCAAAATGCATGACGAGTATAGAATGGGTAAAAATAGTTTTTGAAATATTAGTAAATCGACTTACCGCATTAAAACTAAACAATAATGCATCATTTACATCTTCAATTGTTGATTCAATTTCTAATTGAAAAGTCATTTCTCCGCGATTCAAATAAAACCGTTGTCCAATTAGTGTAGGAGCATTTTCGGTTGAAAGGAAATAATTCTTTAGCATGCCAGAAATTTGAGCATCATCATATTTGGGTGTATTCGAAAATAATATTTGTAAAAAAATAAATGGTATAAGCTGTTTTATCATTGCAATTAATTTTTTCTCTTTATAAGAATTCCTATAAAAACAAGGGTAAGTAATCCGATAGAAATTAAGGTTTTTTGAAACCGATCTGTAGTATAGATCACGGATTTTCCATTCAATTTAAATGAATCTGACAGAAGAGAATCTATACCGAAATTCCAAATTAAAGTATCAGCAATGATTTCAACAGCGTTGGTAAAAATGGGTTTTCCTGGCATAATGACTTTTAGAATAAATGTATCATCATTTAAATCCAAAGTTGATTGAAGAATTTTTTCATGGTACAACATTGCAGATGCCAATTCCGATGGAAAATTTGGTTCAACATCAAATGGCTTTAATAATTTTGTTAAATATGCGACACGATTATTTTGAATTAATTTTAAATCTTTCATTGTTGTCACTCGAGCAAATGAATTTCGTAAATGATTTACAAATCTTTGATTTCGTACTTTTTGTTTTTGGGATAATGAATGTGATGAAATATCATTCAACCCTTTTTGCATTAATACTGTAAGTGCTTCGGGGAGCCAATACAGAGAATCTGTCTTTTCATTTTTTATTGCGTCATATAATTTTGGAAATTCATTTTTAATTTTTCGTCCACCAAGGGAAAGTGAAAATTCATATTCTGTTTTATACCAAGATTTATTTGTTGACCTAGTAAATGAATAACCAAGTGGAAGTTTATCCTTCTTGAAAAATAAAATGGATGAATCTTTAAGGATACCTTCTGTAGACATGACCCAATTTTTTTCATTATCAATCTCAATGACCTTTGTTGATGTTACCCATTGAGATAATGCCTGAGGATGTAAAAAATCCTGATTATAGATATCGATTGAATCGCCTTTGCTATTAAACATAAAATATGTTTGTCCATTTGGTTGAAGATGAATGAATATTCGATTTTCAACACATGAAGTCAAAATAAGGACTAGCAGGAAAAAAAGAATCTTAAAGTGGTGTCTCATGAAACTGAAATTACATATATATTTTATCTTATGGGGAGTTGCACTGCTCTAGTCAAATATGTTATTTTCTCTTACTATCAAGAGGCTATATGCTCAAACATCTAATCACATACTTAATTTTCATTACTAGTTTACTAGCAATTGATGCTCCTCGATCATCCGTAGTACGTACTGATTATGGATTCATTGATTATGCAAATCGGGTAATCGTTGCGAGAGGCACAGCAATTGTTACCGCACGAAAAACATCTGAAGGAGATTTTCAAGTTATTGAAAAAAACCTGAAATTATCTAAAGGAGAAGCGCGTGCTCGTGCTAGGGAAAATCTTTTAGATTTGATAAAAATTGTAAACTTCGATAGTCGAACAGTTGGCGAACTTATGACAAATGATCGAATGATAGAAAGCCGTATTGAAACATTGGTTGGCAGTGCCTTTCAACAGGGTGCAATTGAATATCTTGAACAGAATGAAGTCGCAATTGCATTGGTGATTAAGATGTCTGGTTTGGCGGAAATAATGGTTGATGCTGGTGGATATATGAGCGAAACGATAGCACAGTCTACCTATCTTATGACGCGCGCTTCAACGCCGAAAAGTGAACGCACTTCAGGAATCATTATTGATGCTAGAAATATTTATCATATTCCAGCTATGGTTCCAAAAGTATTTAATGAAAATGAAAAATTAGTTTATGGACCTCGTCATTATACACGATCTCGCTCAGTAAATCGTGGCCCGATAGGTTATGCCCATTCAGTAGAAGATGACAATGTTCGACGTCGCGTAGGAAATAATCCGTTATTAGTTGAAGCAGTTTCTAGTAATGATGACGTGAATTTAAAAATCTCAAATCTGGATGCTGAACGAATTCGAAATGTAGAAAAAAAGTTTGGACTTCTCACTAATTGTAAAGTTCTTGTTTTACTTAAATAAATTTATAATTCCGCCTGAACAAGGTTTGGATTTCAAAAAAAACCTGTGAAATTCCAGCATGGAAATTTCTAAAACGGCCATCCTTTTATTACAAGATGGCCGTTTTTTTTATGGTAAGAATTTTGGATCTGATGGAGAAACCATTGGTGAAGTTTGTTTTAATACAGGCATGACTGGTTATCAGGAAATTTTGACTGATCCATCTTATTGTCGACAAATTGTTACCATGACTTCGCCACATATTGGGAATTACGGCGTGAATCTAGAAGATATAGAATCAGATCGCATTCAAGTTGCGGGATTTGTTATTAAGGAAGAAACCATCACGCCATCCAATTGGCAGTCAACCCAATCTATTGGGGATTATCTAAAAGAACAAAACATCGTTGGAATCCAAGCAATTGATACGCGAGCCTTAACGCGACATATCAGGAATCATGGCGCTATGAATGGAATTATATCCACTCTTGATTCAAATTTAGAGAGCCTTAAGGAAAAATTATCACAAGTGTCAAGCATGTCAGGTCAAGATTTAGCTAAAGAAGTGAGTTGTGATAATTTTTATCATTACACAAAAAGAAAAAACTATCCATACAAAATAGCTGCCATTGATTTTGGCATTAAATCAAATATACTTCGATTATTAGAAAGCTATGCTTGTGATATAACTGTTTTTCCTGCAAATGTAACATCAAGAGAAATATTGAACTTCAATCCTGACGGTGTATTTTTAAGCAATGGACCCGGTGATCCAGATGCAGTAAAATATGGAATTAATACTGTAAAAGAATTGTTAGGGAAAAAACCTATTTTTGGTATTTGCCTTGGACATCAAATATTAGCTCTCGCTTTAGGTGCAAAAACATTCAAATTAAAATTTGGTCACAGAGGGATTAATCATCCTGTAAAAAATTTGAATACTGGAAAAATAGAAATCACAAGTCAAAATCATGGTTTTGCGGTGGATTTGGATTCGCTTCCATCAAACGTGAGTCCGACTCATGTAAACTTAAACGATAATACATCTGCCGGAATCCGATGTGATGAATTGCGCGCTTTTTCAGTGCAATATCATCCAGAGTCAAGCCCAGGTCCCCATGATAGTCGATATCTATTTGAGCGTTTTATAGGTATGATGAGAAAATGATTTTAGAAATAAAAAATCTGTCAAAATCATTTGGAACAAGAAAAGCTGTTGAGAATTTATCGTTAGAAATTCCTGAAGGATCTGTCTTCGGGTTTTTAGGACCAAATGGTAGCGGAAAATCTACAACCATTCGTATGATGACAGATTTAATCCGACCCGATGAAGGGGAAGTTTTTATTCAGGGAAAATCTGTTCAGAAAAATCATCATAAGGCTTTGGGGAGTGTAGGTGCATTAATTGAAAAGGCTGATTTTTATAAACATCTTTCAGCCAAAACGAATTTAGAAATGTTGGCGCGGATGGATGGCATAGATTTTTCCAGGATAAACTATGTTTTAGATAAAACCGGTTTGAAAAATCGTGGGGAAGATAAAGTAAAAACATATTCCCAAGGAATGAAGCAAAGATTGGGGATTGCTCAAGCACTTTTGTCTAACCCAAAATTGTTAATTTTGGATGAGCCAACCAATGGATTAGACCCCCAAGGAATGAAAGATGTTCGAGACCTTATTAAAGATTTATCTTCGGAAGGGATAACCATTTTCATTTCAAGTCATTTATTGGATGAAGTTCAAAAAATTTGTTCCCATGTTGCTATGATTCGCCTGGGGAAATTGATTATGACGGGTGAAGTGAACGACTTATTAACTGAAGCTGGGGTTATTACAACAGAAGTATCCGTTTCCCAACTTGACAAGGCATACGCACTATTGCAGTCAATTGATTGGGTGTATCAAACTCAGATTGTAGATGAAACGTTGCGGGTAAGTTTAAAGAAAAATCATATTTCGGACTTGGTGCAATTGTTAGTTCAAAACGAGATACAAATCTCCGCTGTAATTCCAAGAACCAGTTTAGAAGATTTGTATTTATCCAAAGTGGGTATGGAGAATATTCTTTAATGCTTGGGCTAATTTATAACGAACTTTTAGTGATAACAGGACGATGGCGGAGTTATATAGGTTTTATTGGTATCTCAATATTGATGCCTCTTATTTTATGGGGATTTTCTGCTGGTGAAGATAGTATTAATTCTGAATATACCAGTCAGCTTAGTGGGTCTTTTATGATGGTGGGTTCTATCTTTAATTCCATGCTTGCAACGTATATTATTATGAATGCGTTTTGGATCCATATTCCGTTTTTAGTTACATTAGCAGCTGGAGATTCAGTGGCAGCGGATGGTGCCAGCGGAATTTTTAGAATTACACTTATTCGATCTACTAGTCGGTTAAAAATTTTAGTTTCCAAATTGATTGCTACATATATCTACACGGCATCACTTTTGATTTTTTGTGCATTTTGGAGTTTAGGAATCGGATCTTTGGTTTTGGGTGTGGGTGATTTGATTGTGATTGATAAGGGCATATTAGTTTTAGAGCAAGGTGAAGCATGGCTCCGAATGGTATTGGGGTTTTCATTGGCGATTATTGTAATGTGGATGGTAGCAACACTTTGTTTTATGTTTTCTGCAATGACGAATAATAGTGTTGGTCCAATAATCGGCACCATGTTTCTTATTATTATTGGATATATGATAACTGCAATTCCTTTAGATTTTTTTGAAGATATAGAGCCTTTTATTTTTGTCAGCTATTTTGATGTGTGGTTAGATGCTTTTAAAGATCCAATTCCATGGAAAAGTATCATTAAAAAAACAAGTATTCTTATTCTTCACTCAATTGTGTTTTTTAAAATTGCTACTGTGGTTTTTATAAAGAAGGATATTAAAACATGAAATTTATGTTTTTATTTGCAAGTTTAATCTGCTCGGGTGTGTGGGCGCAAGTTCCTAGTTTGGAAGAAATTCAAAAAAATGTATTAGCTCAATTTGATCAAATTGATGATTATAGAGTGGATATGAAAATATCCGTAAAAATGACCGGGTTTCGAATGCCACGTAAAAAAATTCGGATGTATTATAAAAAACCGAATAAAATGAAAATTATAGCTGATGGATTTGCGATTTTACCTAACACGGGTATGGGTGGTAATCCCAATGAATTTTTTAATATGTTTGAAAATATCATAGATATATCTGAAGCCAAAATAGATGAAACAACTTATTATAAAATTACAGGAATTGTAAATCAAGATTCGTTAAAAATACCAATTTCCACAGATGAAAGTGACTTATTGAAAATTAAAATGGATGTGTTTATTGATGTAGATCATTGGACACTTAATCAGGTGGATGTTTCTTTAAATTCAAAAAAAATATTCACATTTGAAACGACTTACACTGAGATTGATGGAATACTTGTACCCGGAATATCTGAATTTAGATTAGGGATTGAAGGTATTAGCAAATGGGTTACGCACAATCCACACTCATTTGGAGGCCCGTCTTCTGGAACAAGTGATTTTGAAACTATAGCAAAAAAAGCGGGGTATGATCCGGAAAAAGATGAATTTGCCGGGAAAATATCTATAACATTTTCCAAATATAAATTGAATAAAGGACTGAAAGATAAAATTTTCAAGAAATGAATTTGATATTTTAGTTACCTTATAACATAATCATTTGAATACAGAATAAGATGCCTAAACGAACAGATATTAAATCGATTTTAATTATTGGCGCCGGACCCATTGTCATCGGCCAAGCCTGCGAATTTGATTACTCGGGGACTCAAGCCACCCGTGCATTAATGGAAGAGGGTTATCGTGTGATTTTGGTGAACTCCAATCCTGCCACCATAATGACGGATCCAGATTTAGCGGATGCTACCTATATTGAACCCTTAACCATTGAATATGTAACAGCTATTATTGAGAAAGAACATCCGGATGCAATCTTGCCAACTGTGGGCGGACAGACTGCACTTAATTTGACGATGGATTTGCACAAAATGGGTATTCTTGAAAAATACAAAGTTCAATTGATTGGTGCTCAGGTAGATGCTATTGATAAAGCAGAAGATCGAGAGCGATTTAAAAAAGCGATGGATGAAGTTGGGATCAATACGGCAAAAGGCGGATTTGTTCATTCATGGGAAGATGCAAAATCATTATTGGAAGAAATGCAATTTCCCATTATAATTCGTCCATCCTTTACAATGGGCGGCACCGGTGGTTCGGTAGCGTATAATGGAGATGAATTTAAGGAATTAATCGAAATTGGACTCAATGCAAGCCCGAGTAATGAAGTCCTTATGGAAGAATCGCTTTTGGGTTGGAAAGAGTTTGAAATGGAAGTGGTACGAGATAAAGCGGACAACGCTATAATTATTTGTTCCATTGAAAACATTGATCCAATGGGCATCCATACAGGTGACTCGGTAACCGTTGCACCAGCCATGACTTTATCAGATAAAGAATATCAGCAAATGCGAAATTGGTCAATAAAATGTTTGCGAACCATTGGCGTGGAAACGGGTGGCTCTAATGTTCAATTTGCTGTAAATCCTGAAAATGGTAGAATGATTGTGATTGAAATGAATCCTCGAGTAAGTCGATCATCTGCTTTGGCTTCTAAAGCCACGGGATTTCCCATTGCAAAAGTAGCAGCAAAATTAGCAGTAGGTTACACATTGGATGAACTTCCCAATGATATCACAGGGAAAACATTGGCTGCATTTGAACCTACCATTGATTACATTGTAACGAAGGTGCCCCGTTTTGATTTTGAAAAATTTCCTACTGCATCAGGACATTTGGGCGTCCAAATGCAAAGTGTGGGAGAAGCCATGTCTATTGGGCGAACATTCCGAGAAAGTTTACAAAAAGCATTTCGATCTCTAGAAGTAGGATTGGATGGGTTAGAGCCAAAACCGATAGCGGATGGAGATCAAGATGTGAGTCGAGCACGCGCTTTAGATATGTCCACATTGCGATATGGAACTGCATTCAGATTGTTAAAAGTTCGACAAGCTTTAATAGAAGGAAAATCAGTAGAAGAATTATTTTCTATTACCAAAATAGATCCATGGTTTTTACATCAAATTAAATTATTGGTAGAGACGCGGCATGCCGCATCTCTACATCAATTAAAACAAAATGGGTTTTCTGATAAACAAATTGGGCGAATGTGGTCTAAGTCCGAGATGGAAATCCGAGAATTACGAAAAAGCGAGCATGTTCACCCTTCCTATAAAGTTGTGGATACCTGTGCGGCTGAATTTGATGCACAGACTCCATATTGTTATTCAACTTATGATGAAGAGAATGAAATTGAACCATTAGTTGGGAAAAAGATTATGATTTTGGGTGGCGGTCCGAATCGAATTGGTCAAGGAATCGAATTTGATTATTGTTGTGTCCAAGCAGTTTTTGGATTGCAAGACCTTGGCTATAAAACAATTATGGTCAATTGTAATCCGGAAACGATAAGTACTGATTTTGATTTAGTAGATCGTTTATATTTTGAACCGGTAACTTTTGAAGATGTACTAAATATTGTTGAATTTGAAAAACCAGATGGCGTTTTAGTTCAATTTGGCGGGCAAACACCGCTCAAAATTGCGAAAGCATTATCAGATGCGAATGTTCCCATAATAGGCACATCGCCCGAGAATATTGATTTGGCCGAAAATCGGGAAAAATTTGGTAGAATTTTGGATAAATTGAAAGTAACCTGTCCGAAATATGGAACAGGTAGAACACTGGATGAAGTGGTATTCGTTGCGGAAAAAATTGGTTTTCCCGTTCTTGCTAGACCCAGTTATGTCCTGGGTGGACGTGCTATGGAAATAGTTTATTCCAAAGAACAATTAATTGATTATATTGCTCGATCTGCAGATGTCACAGATGGGCACCCTATTTTAATTGATGAATTCCTCGAAGATGCTTTTGAATTTGATGTAGATGCTCTCAGCGATGGAGAAACGGTTCATATTGGTGCAATTATGCAACATATTGAAGAAGCGGGCATTCATTCCGGGGATTCTGCGTGCGTATTACCACCTTATCGTATTACCACAAAAGCTATGGAAGAAATAGGCCGAATTACTACAGCGCTTGCGTTAGAACTAAAAGTTATTGGATTAATTAATCTGCAGTTTGCATTCAAGAAGAATCAAGTTTATGTGTTGGAAGTAAATCCAAGAGCAAGCAGAACGATTCCATTTGTAAGTAAGGCAACAAATGTTCCTTTGGCTCGAATTGCTGCAAAATTAGCCACTGGAGAAAAATTAATAGATTTGGACCTTAAACCATGGGATGATATTAACCATGTCGCTGTAAAAGAAGCAGTTCTCCCTTTCAATAAATTTCCTGAAGAGTCTATATTCTTAAGCCCTGAAATGAAATCCACAGGTGAAGTGATGGGGATATCCAATTCACTGGGAGAATCTTTTCGAAGAGCATTTTTTAGTGCTGGAAATAATGTTCCAAACTTTGGTTGCGTCTTTATTTCTGTGAATGATTCAGATAAGTTGGATGTGATTCGTATTGCGAGAGATCTTAATGAAATTGGATTTAAATTGGTGGGAACTTCAGGTACAGCAAAAGAATTACGAAGAAACGGGCTTCCAATTGATTCGGTATTTAAAGTAGGTGAGGGGCGTCCAAATGTTGTGGATGGAATTAAAAATGGAGATATCAATCTAGTCATTAATACACCTATGGGAGCACAAGCGAGATATGATGAAGAATCCATTGGTAGAGCCTGTATTCAAAAAGGGATAGTGGCCATAACGACATTATCTGGTGCAGAAGCAGCTGTGAGAGCAATTCGACGTGCAAATCAACCAATAATTGTCAAAACTATTCAAGAATATCACGCTTAAAGTTCTAATTGCTTATTCAAGAAAAATTCAATATTATTTTTATCACTATCTATCCAATTTAGGATAGGTCAAATCAAATTATTAAATGAAAGATAAATTAAAAAATAATCAAGGTCAAGAATTGGACGTAAAAACATCTGATTTGGATACTGTTATCGATGCCAATAAAAACCTCTATGATAAGTTAAATAAACTGCCCGAGATTGAAGCTTTAGAAGCCATTGTCTTAGATGAAGAAATTGAAGATACATCTGCTGATAAATCTCATCCTTTTCTTAAAATATTTAATAAGCTGCATGGTTTATATATTGAAAATGAGCTCGTTCGATATGCTGCTTGGTCAATTGTATTAATATTAATCTCAACATCTGCTCTTACAATTGTTGAATATGATATGTTTAAAGAGAGCGTGACGGATCATGTTGGGGATACATTTATTTTTGGTGGGGATCAGCCAAATTGGTTAGATACATTTTTCCACACATTTTGGTGGTCAATTGTTACATTTACCACTGTTGGGTATGGTGATGTAAGTCCAGTAACTCATCTTGGAAAATTTCTTACTATTATTATAATGCTTTTAAATTTTGGCGTCGTCACATTATTGGGCGGGGCTGTTGCATCTGTTTTGGTTGCACAACGATTAACGGGAGATGATACATTGGACGAAAATAAATTTAATGGCCACTTGGTCATTGCGGGATGGAATTCATATGTTCCATCAATTTTAAAACTAATTGACGCCAATCAAGATGCAACAGATGTTGTTATTTTGGTGAATGAAACAGACCCTGATATTATTCAGCGAGGGTTATCGGATTATGAAAGATTGGATATCACTCATATTCCTGAGAATTTTACCAATGAATCAACATTGAGGAAAGCATTTCTGGAAAAAGCGGATACTTTCATGATATTACCTGATAATTCAGGTTTATTGCCTCATGAGCAACCCGATGAAGATAAAACAGTCTTAACTTGTTTAACTGCAAAAGCTATTTCAGAATCTTGTAATGTTATTGCTCATGTTTTAGATCCTGAAAATGTTTCCCATCTTCAGCGAGCAAATGCAAATGAGATTGTGATTCCCGACGATCATGTACCTCACCTTTTAGCAAAACACGTTACTGATCCGGGTGTCCCACAATTTTTTGATGATCTCATATTACAGGAAGAAAAAGATAAGGGGCTCCAAGAAGTTAAAATACCAAAAAGTTTAATTGGAAAAGCTCATAATAAAATATCTGCTTTTTATAAATTCAAATACAATTGGCTTTTAGTTGGGTATGCGGTACGAAAAGCTGGATTTAGTTTAGATGATCAAATGGGAGAGAGTGGTAGTCCACTTATTCGAAGTATGATTAGGGAGCAGTTGGAAGGTGCGGGAGTTAATCTAACAAGTGATGAACATGTAGTTGTGGAAATTAACCCATCGGATGACTATAAAATTGATGAAAAACATAGCGCATTGGTCTTGAGGTAAAATATGAATCCTACAGCAGAACAAATACAAAAGATTAACCATTTTAGTAAAGTACCTTTGGATATGTGTAAGAAAATTGCTTCAGCGGTTGAATTACAGGAATGTCAGCCTAAAAAAGCCTTATTGACTGAAGGAGACACAGGTGATACCATGGTCCTTGTTTTTCAAGGACAAGTTGAAGTGTCAAAAAATATGATGGTAAAAACAGCCAGTGGACTGGCAACATCAAGAAAACCGATTATTCGTTTAGAAACAACAGACCCTCCACCAAAATCGCCACCTATAACAGAGCCTACTGTTTTTGTGGTTGAAGCACCTGCGTTTGGAATTGGTGAATTTTCACTCGTTTTAGATGATGCAATCCGGACGGCTCATGTTCATGCAACTACACCTGTTCAATATGGAATTCTTACCTTAGAAGATTTTTCACGGATTGTAAAAGACAATCCTGAAATTGGTGGATTTGTATATTTTGAAGTTGCGAAGGCTGCAGTGCAAAATTTGGCAACAGCCAGCGCTGATATATCAAACCTAACTCAAGCTTTCTTTTTTGCTTTAACTAGATAGAATTTTGTACCCAGTTTAAAATTTAATAATACTATTTTTGAATTTCTAACCTTTCACCCGATTTAGGTTTTTTTATTTCCAGATCCAATTCCCAAATAGCAACAGCATCTTGGATAAGCATCACTTCATTCTCATGAATAAATTCATCTGCATTTGCAATATCGATGAATGAATTGAGAAGGGCATGCAATTGACCCGAATTTATTTCATCTGACTTTTTGATGTTCAATAATGAATCTTCATACTGTTTTTGTCTTGAGCCTTCATTTTTAAGATCAATGAATTTTCCGGTAGCCAAACCAAAATCTATATTAAAACTCTCATTTGTAACGTCCTTTACAAATTTCCCAAAACTCTCAAATATAACGCCTTTCTCTGATTCATCAATTTCCTGATCAGCAAAAAAGGAAATACATAAAAGAGAATAAAGAATATCGTGATCCAAAGTCCAATCCACTTTTGGTTCATCTTCAGATTTTTCACGAGCCGAAATTTTGCGCTGTAAATCTTCCATACGCTCTTTATCTGCATCATTTAAGTATCCATCCTGTTTTTGGCGTTTTTGCATCAATTTATCGGCTTCAAGGGATAAGAATTGCACATCACGTTCAAGAGCTTCCAGTCGATTATCCATGAGCTGGAATAGGAGTTCTTTAAATTTTTCCAGCTGATCTTTTTCTGGTGCGAAATAAATATTTAGATTACCACGGTCAGTATCTTCCCAAAAGGTGGGTCCAAAAATAGATAATAGAAAGCATTGAGTATTAGCGTTTGCTTTAAAAGATTTTTCATCAAAGTAAGCAAGGTCATCCAAATAATCTTCTGCGATGGCAGTGGCAAAATCTTTTTTATCTACTGATAAATAGAAAAGTGCTAGTCCAATTTGAATTCTCCGAGTTCCATTATTCCCACCTAAAATTCCTTTATCCACTCCATCTTTTGAATAGCCAGGCGGTTTATCTAATTGAAGTACAAGTTTCAATAAATCCATTTGATCTTCATCGTTCCATCCTTTTTCATGAATGAGGACTTGACACTTTCTTAATTCAAATGTGAGTGTATCTACAATAAAGTAAAGAGATGGATTTCCTTCAGCATTTTTATAAATATCATTAGCGTAGAATTTGAATTTATCATAACAATACTTTGCCATATCTACCCGATCAGCTTTGACGTATTCCTGAATCATATTTGAATAATGAAATGACAGATTATACAAATTTCGAGGTTCATTGTTTTTATATGCATGCTTCATGGCAAACCGAAAAAGAGTATTAAACCGGATATTCACATTATCCATAATTATATTATCATCCATTTCGATACATGTAATTCCAATATCCACTAACTCAGCAGGAATGAGAGATGCAATATCAAAACGGTCATTTTCAATCATTTTTATATACGAATTCCCTAATAGTCGAAATGTTTTAATTTCATAAAAGGTTAGAGAGTCAGCCATATCTTGATATTGAATATCTGTATAAGTCCGAAAGGTTGCATTTGCTTTGATTGTAGATGTAAGATGAAAAAAAGTTGGATTAAAGCTCGATTTTTCACGAATGTAGGTTTGAATAATTGTACTAATCTCGCTGATAATTTCTGTCTGCGTTTCTTTGAATTCTGTAAATGCCAACAAATCATCTAATTGGTCTAATGACCCCATAATTTCTTTTTGATATTCTTCCACAACATCAATGTTATTTTTCATAGCAGAGAAGATAGACGGTTTATTCATTTTATAGATAAATGATTTTATTATACCCGAAATTGTGATTACAACATTACTTGTTTTTGAATAAAGTAATATATAAAAAATGTATGGTAGAGTAAAAATAGAAGCGAGAAAAAGATAGACATACGTGTTTAATACAACACTTGATACACGGCCTAAAGGCTCAACGTAAAACATAATTATAACAGCGTGCAAAGATGCAATAATTAAAAACCATACATAATTTATGCTCAACCAGTCTTTGACAAAGAGGTCCATTAATTTTGGCGATGATTCAGCTGCAATAGCAACCACAATGATTAAAGTTCCTAAAACCATTGCTAAAACGCCTCCCCATATTTCAGGAGCAAAACCAAGGTCAATGTTTTTATGGTCTGATAATACTATATTGAAAGTTGTTTCTAGAAAATTCGCAATAGATGGAAAATATGAATGAAATAGAATATCAGTAATTATTATAGAAATAAAAACTAAGACAAAACTAATAATAGTTCGGTACTGAAATTGAAGGCTATTTAATTTTACTAGAGTTAGATAAATTTTTTCCATAGAGTATTTTAGTTTAAATCAGCTTTAATTAAGAAGCCGTAGGCTGGTTGCATTTGACTAATGAAGTATAAAGTTGGGTCATAATGATTGATTATTTGGTAAGAATAGAAAAGAAAATCTACAATAAAGAGCGAGTTTTAACAATATTTCATGTTAAAAAATAAAGCAAATGTTATTTTCTAGAAATCTTGACCTTGGATGTTACAAATCATAATTTTTAGCTGTATCTAGACCCGCTTAAACAATCATTTGAATTGCTGGCCTAGTGAAGAATAAATAACAAAAACCCAAAACGAATAATATAAGGGGATTTTATGGCAAATTGGACTCAAAATCATGATTTGGTTTATGCGTTCGTCTGTGTATCATTTTTAGCAGATGGAGAAGTAGATGAATCTGAAAAAGAAGCCATGCGTGGCAATGTGAAAGTAATGTTACCTGAAGTATCTGATGATATGTACAACGCAATGGAAGCTGAAGTAATCGATAAATTTATCGATCTTGGTGATGAAGCAACTCGTATGAATCAATATGGTACATCTTTGGAATCGCTCAAAGGGATGTTTTCATCCGACGATGATCGTTTCAAAGTAATTAAAAATCTAGCATATATCGCACGTGCAGATGATTTTATCCATGATAATGAAATGGCAATGATCGAACAAGCTGTGAGTATTTTGGATATGAAAGATAAAGTAAGTTTGGTTAAAACTGAATCAACATTGTTTGTTGATTTAAAAAACTAAATTTATTACAAAAAAAATAAGATTAATAACCCTGGAGAACCCGGGGTTATTATATTTTATTAGGAGAATATATTGAATCAAAATAAGCGAGCATCTGACCGTAGAGACAATGATCGACGAGATTTAGAAAGGCGCTCTAATATCAGACGTGAATCTGAATCATCTGTTGAATCAGACAAAAGATCACCCGATGAACGGAGAATGGATAGTCGGCGAGATAATAGTCGGCGATCTAGTGCGGAAAGACGAGATTAATTAAAGGGCAGAATTACTGCCCTTTTTATTTAAATATAATGAAGAAGAGTTTTTAAAGCTTCTAAATAACCCTGTTTTCCTAGTCCTGATATTTGATCAATACATACATCTTGTATAACTGAAATTTTTCTAAAGTTTTCTCTGGAATTAATGTCACTTAAATGAACTTCAATTGTAGGTGTCTTTATAGCTGAAATCGCATCTCGTATAGAAATAGAATAGTGAGTTAATGCTGCGGGGTTAATAATAATTCCATCAAATAAATTACGAGCAGATTGAATCTGATCGACAAGATCGCCTTCATGGTTTGATTGAAACCAAGTTATATCATGACCATTTGATTCAGGTTGTGCATCTAGCCAAATTTTAATGTCTTCTAAGGTTTCTGCCCCATAAATATCGGGTTCGCGAATTCCCAATAAATTTAAATTTGGACCATTTATAATTAAAAATTTCATTGGATAACCTTAAGAGAATTAATAATTAAGTCATCGGATACGGTTTCACAGATATTCCCTTTTCCCAATTGATCTAATACAATAAAATGGAGAATTCCATTTCTAATTTTTTTATCATTTTTAACGAACGATAAAATAGTGTTTGGATCCATATGAGGTAATTTGGGTAATGTTAATTTATCGATGGTTGTTGTTAAATTCTGAAATTGGTTTTTATCGAGAATGCCTAATTGCGAAGAAATCCATCCTGCACATTTCATTCCAAGTGCTACACCTTCTCCATGTCTGATTCTACCATATCCCAAATGAGCTTCGAGCGCATGACCAATTGTATGTCCAAAATTTAATAATTGTCGAAGTCCATTTTCCCGTTCATCTTTAGAAACAATATCAGCCTTAATTGTACAAGATTTTTCAACTGCTTTATCTAATGGGAAAGAATTTAAATCATCTAACCAAATTGAAATATTATTTAGAAAATCAGCATCCCAAATTGCGCCATATTTGATGATTTCACCAAGCCCTGAAATAACTTCTTCTCGCGGTAAAGTATTTAAAAGATCCGGATCCACCAACACACCTTTGGGTTGATAAATAGAACCAACCATGTTTTTACCTTCTGCTGTATTAATCCCTGTTTTACCGCCAATGGATGAATCAACCATAGCTAAGAGAGTTGTCGGGATTTGGTAATATTTAATTCCTCGCATAAAAGATGAAGCAACAAATCCAGCGATATCACCAACAACGCCCCCTCCTAATGCCAAAATTGTTGTCGAACGATCACACCGCATGTCAATCATTTGACTGATTATGCGACTAAATTCATTCAAACTTTTTGCTGCTTCTCCAACAGGTACTGTAATAAAATCACAATCAAATCCAGCATTTTTCAAGTTTAATTGTAAATCAAATCCAAAAAACTCCATTAATCGGTATTGTGAAATAATAATCCATTTTTGTCCATGATTGTGATTCGATAGTATCTCTGGAATATTATTTATTAGACCTGGTTCGACTTGAATAGAATAAGATCTTTGGTCTAATTGTACTTGTATAGTTTTCATGGATTAATCTCTAATAGTATTTTATTGGCAATTTCAGTTTGGTTGTATTCATCAGTATTGATAATAAAATCTGATGTATTTGAGTAATCTTTTTTTCTTTCGGTCCAAAGGTTTGTGAGTGCTTCTTCTGAATTATTATCTGACAATATAGGGCGATTATTTGAATTGGATAATCGTTTAAATAGTTCATTAATTGAAGCTGTTAATAGAACAACAATCCCATTTTTATTAATATATTGTCGATTTTTTTTATCTAATGTAATCCCACCACCACATGCTACGACAGATCCAGAATATTGTTTTAATTGTTCAGATTCCAATTTTCGAAAATGATTTTCTCCATCTTCATTAAAAATTTCAGATACAGATTTTTGACTAGATTTTTCTATTTCTGAATCTAGATCAATAAACAATAATTTCATTTTTTCAGCTAATATTTTACCTACAGTTGATTTTCCAACGCCCATCATTCCAATTAAATATATTGTCATTAATATTTCGCAGTTGCTTCCATGTGAGCTTTTAGTTGATCCATTGAGTCGCCTCCAAATTTTTCAAGTAATGCATCTGCTAAAACAAAACATAACATACTTTCGGCAATGATAGATGCGGCTGGAACGGCACAAGAATCAGTACGCTCTTTATGCGCATCTTTTGATTCCTTTGTATGGATATCAACGGAACGAAGTGGTTTAATTAATGTGGGAATAGGTTTCATGGCCATATGTAAAATTATTGGTTGAGCGTTACTCATACCACCTTCAATTCCACCTGCATTATTCGTATATCGAGAAAATATTTCACCATCATGACCAATCTCGTCATGAATTTCACTCCCAAACTTTTCTGTGCCACCAAACCCCTTTCCAATTTCGATGCCTTTAAATGCATTCACACTCATCATTAATGCGGAAATTCGTGTATGTAATTTCTGATCCCATTGGGTGTAGGATCCAAGACCGTATGGTAATCCGGTAGCAATTACTTCAAAAACTCCACCAACAGAATCACCGGTTGATTTTGCATCGTCAATTGTTTTTATCATTTGTGCTTCTGTGTCTTTATCTAGGCAGCGAACGGGAGATGCATCGGCAGTTTCATTTAATTGCTTGGGAGAAAAATCATTCCGAATAGAACTTTTATCTTTCACGTCATGGATTTGTACAACACGACTACCCACTTCTATACCTACATCTTCCAATAATTTTCGGCAAACGGAACCCAAGGCAACTCGCATAGTGGTTTCTCGAGCACTTGATCGTTCCAGTACATTTCGAATATCATTAAAACCATATTTTTGTATACCAGCCAGATCGGCATGCCCGGGACGTGGAAGTGTTACAGGTCTAATCTCATCATCCACGGGGGAAATAGACATTTTTTTTGTCCAGTTTTCCCAATCTTTATTTTGAACAATTATACCAACAGGTGCGCCCAATGTTTTGCCATGGCGAACGCCACACCAGATTTCACCAAAATCTTTTTCAATTTTCATGCGTCCACCACGACCATGACCCATTTGGCGTCGAGTTAGTTGAACCGCAATATAATTTTCTGATATTTCTATCCCAGCTGGCATCCCGTCTAAAATGCCCAAAAGACCTTGGCCGTGGGATTCTCCTGCTGTGAGAAATTTAAGTCTTGTTAACATAATTCTAATTTTAAACCTTTTATAATTGTTTCTAAATTAATTTTTTTTGATATTTTTTCATCGAACCAAATATCAGCTGATGCTAATCCTTGCGCAATGAACATATCTAATCCATCAATGGTTTTTGCGCCTTTTTCTTTTCCAAATTTGAGCCATTTTGTTTCAAATGGATTATATATAGTATCCACTAAAACATGTTTTTCATGAATTAAATCTATAATCATTGGTATTGATTCAGTTTCTGGCCACATGCCCAATGGTGTGCAGTTTATAATTATGTGCTCACTTATTTGAGTATTAAAGTGTTCTTGTTGTTGGGTATGAACTGAAACATTTGACATGGATTTTATCCATTGAACCAAAGCGTCTGCTTTTTCTAATGTTCTATTTTTGATAGATATAGAGTTAATATTTGATTTGATTAAAGCAAATGCAATGGCTCGCGCTGCACCACCGGCACCAATAATTAGGCAATTCATTCCATTTAAATCAACACTATTTAATTCCATTGCCTCAAGAAACCCAATCCAGTCAGTATTATATCCTTTCCCTTTATGAACGCAATTCACCGCACCGATAGTTTTTGCCGATTCATCCAACTCATCTAAAAATGGAATTACTGATTGCTTATGGGGGATGGTCACATTGAATCCATCCAATTCATTTGAATTCGTAAATAGATGAAGTTCATTGGGTTTAATATGAATTTTCTCAAAAGAGGCATCCAATCCAAGTTGGTGATATATTTCTTGATGAAGCATTGGACTCAAACTATGAGCAATGGGATCGCCAATAACTGCAAATTTTTTCATTATTCTCAAATCCTATTTCTGAAAAGATTACCATAAAAGGTATGAAATTTACAAAAGTTTAAAATTAGAAAATGTGTTATGAAAACCATTTATTACTTTGTGCTTTCTGTGGAAATAAGTCTATCCAATTCATTGTAGAACTCGGGAAAAGAAATAGATGCACATTCCGGATGATCCAGCTCAACATCTCCATCCGTGACTAAACCGGCTATGGTAAAAGCCATGGCAATCCGATGGTCGTGGAATGTTTCAATTTTTGCACCTTGTAATTGAGTTGGGCCAATAATAATAAATCCGTCGTCTAATTCTTCAATATCAGCCCCCATTTTTTTTAGGTTTTTACAAATCGCATGGATTCGGTCACATTCTTTTACCCGTAATTCTTTTGCACCCTGGATTTCAGTTTTGCCCTTCGCTTGCGTTGCCAATATAGCAATAATAGGTAATTCATCAACAAGGCCTGGTACATCCTTTTTTGTAATTGTAATTGCATTAAGTGGCTGGTGAAATATTTTCAGTTTTCCAATGTTTTCGCCCGCTTCTTCCCATTGTTTTAGGCAGTCCATACCTGCACCCATTTTTTGAAGGGCGCCGTAGAATCCAATTCTTGTGGGATTTCTTAAAACACGATTTAGGATAATTTTTGAATTAGGAACAATGACGGCGGCAGCAGCAAAAAAGGCTGCAGTTGAAGGATCACCGGGAACCGATAAATCAAAAGATGATAAAGGGGATATTAAAGGTGAAATGGTAGATGAAAGTTCATCACAGGTCAAATTTGCGCCGAGTCCTATCAACATTTTTTCTGTATGATCGCGAGATAAAATAGGTTCAGTGATTGTAGTTTCGGCATTTGCGCCGAGACCCGCCAACAGGACTGCCGATTTCACTTGAGCACTTGCTATTGTAGATTGATAACGAATGCCTTTTAATTCACTTTTTTCAATAGTAACAGGGAGTTTGTAATTTTCACTTTTCGCTTTTAATCCCATTTGAGAGAGCGGATCCAAAATGCGATTCATAGGTCGTGATGAAAGTGAATCGTCTCCAATAAATGTAGCGTTGATTCCTTGTCCTGCTAATAATCCTAAAAGTAATCTTGTGGTCGTGCCGGAGTTTCCACAGTCCAATTTTTCTTTTGGATCTGAAAATTGACCGCCTTTTACAATTACATAATTACCATCGTCCTGAAATTGAATTCCACAGGCTTCCAAACATTTTCGAGTGGATTGCACATCGGCACCCGTGGCCAGATTGGAAATGCGCGATTCTCCATCTGTCAACGCAGCAAACATGAGTGCACGATGAGAGATGGATTTATCACCAGGGAATGAGATTTCGCCTTTAATGACCATTCTGTTTTAATTCATCTGCTATTAAAAAAGCTAATTCAATAGCTTGATTTGCATTTAGCCTTGGATCGCAATGTGTACGATACCTATCGGTTAAATCGGCTTCAGTTACATCGTCAGAACCGCCAGTGCATTCAGTTACATTTTGACCCGTCATTTCTAAATGGATGCCACCCATGCGACTACCTTCAGATTTATGGATTTCAATATTCTTTTTAACTTCGTCTAAAATTCGATCAAATGGGCGTGTTTTAATTCCATTACTGCTTTTAATAGTATTGCCGTGCATGGGATCGCAGGACCAAACTACAGTTCGACCTTCCGTTTGAATCTTCTGAATTAATTTAGGCAAATAGGTTTCAACTTTATCATGCCCGAATCGGGCAATGAGGGTAATTCGTCCACCTTCATCATTGGGATTCAAAATATCAAGTAGTTCAATAAGTTCATCCGGTTCTAGAGATGGGCCACACTTGATGCCGATGGGGTTTTTAATCCCGCGACAAAATTCTACATGAGCCGAATCCAAAAATCGTGTGCGATCGCCGAGCCAAACAAAATGAGCGGATGTATTATAAATATCTCCTGAAGTTGAATCAACCCGTGTAAGTGCTTCTTCATAGGGGAGTAATAACGCTTCATGGCTTGTGAAATATTTAACACGCCGAAGTTGTGGCGTATTTGTAGAATTGATTCCCAATGCTTCCATGAAATTCAAACTTTCTTGAATCTGGTCGGCCAAATGTCGATATCGTTCACCTTGTGGACCACTCTTTACAAATCCCATATTCCAGGATTGAACATGGCGAAGATCTGCATACCCACCATCAGCAAAGGCACGGAGCAAGTTCAAAGTTGAGGCAGCTTGAGAATAAGCTTTCAGCATGCGATCCGGATTCGGAATTCGTTTATTACTTTCAAAGTGAATATCATTAATAATATCTCCAGTATAACTGGGAAGTTCAAGGCCATCGATAGTTTCTGTTGGACTGGATCGTGGTTTAGCAAATTGCCCCGCCATACGTCCAATTTTGACCACGGGCATATTTGCGCCAGATGTTAATACTACCGCCATTTGAAGAATAACGCGAAATGTATCGCGAATATTATCTGCGTGAAATTCTGAAAAACTTTCGGCACAATCTCCGCCTTGAAGTAAAAATCCATTTCCTTCAGATACTTCTGCCAATGATTGTTTTAAGGACCGGACTTCTCCGGCGAATACGAGTGGCGGAAAATTATTTAAGGTATTTTCCACTTCTTCCAAATGTTTTTTATCCGGATAATCGGGTAAATGTTTAATTGTGAATTTTTTCCAACTATCTGTTTGCCACTTAGTCATGATTGCAATTCCTTTAAGCGATTATCCAATTTGTTCGTTGAATCTTTCAAGTTTTTTATCATACTTTTTGTGTAGGGATTAAATAATTGTAAATCGGTATATAGTTCCCAAGTATCATTACAGGTTTGGTCTACTAAGTCCAAAAGATCCCTAAACCCTTGTGTATCGATGGACGTTTTCTTAATACCAAATTCTTTTAACATTCGCCCAAGAAAATGAGTAACTCCTTGGGTTTGCGCTGCCATACGATCATGCTCATCTGGAGTCATTTCTAGTATTTGAATACCCTGGTCTTTGAAAAATCCTTTCCAAAATTTAAATTGGTTTTGGGAATCTTTCGTATTATTCATCATCATTTTTAGTCGATTATTAGACATGAATGAGTCGGGTCCAAACATAGGATGGGTAGCAATAATGCCTACATTATTAGGTAAATATTTTTCCATAATGCTCACCGGATGTTTCTTTACAGAACATACGTCAATTAGAGTCGTCTCTTCTGATAATTGAGTTGATATTTCTGAAATGACTTTTTCAAACTGTCGAATTGGAACAGCAACAAAGATTGTTTTTTCTTTTAATAATTCATCCAATTCTACGAACTCGACTCCAGAAAATGAAGCATCAGAATGCAGGTCATACGCTTTGATGGAAAAACCTTTTTGTAAAATATTTGCCAATACTTTTCCGAACCGGCCAAACCCAATTATGCCAACGCTTTTCATGAATCCCCCAATTTTTTAATACCAAGAAATAAGGTAAGGTTATGTTTCAGATCATGGATGCTTTCTTGAAGCATTTCTAATCCATATAATTCGGCACACGCTTTATTGGCGATTACGCCAGCTGTTTTTGGAAGTTTTCCTTCTGATAATCGTCGAGCAGCTTCCGCCGTATCATCATCTTCTATGAGGGGCCGCGTCCAAAAATGTTCGCTCAAATAATTTTTACATTGACGAAGCGCTTGTTGGTGAGAATGAATTTCTGTTATATCGCCTACATGAGTTCCTATCAACCCAAGTAAATTTTGGGTAATGGGTATATGAAACATTTCAATAATTTCGCAACGGTATTTTGCCAATGCTTCTACACTCTCTATTACCACACCGCCTTGCGCATTTTCCATGGCAAAGATGCCGAAATCTGTTTCGCCAGATTCCACA
>JABIHN010000017.1 GCA_018649625.1 Fidelibacterota bacterium
TCCATTTAGGATGACATACATGCCTTCGCCGGGAGATAATTTTTTAAATATTGGTTCGCCAACCTTGTAAGACCGTTCGTGTGTGAGTCGAGCAACTTCCTTTAATTCTTTCATCGTGAAATTTCCAAAAATGGGCACTTTTTCCATGACATGCAATATGGGATCACTTGAATTATTTTTCTTGAAAAAATTTTCATAAAGGGATTTCATAATTTATCCTCGTGATAATTGGGTTAATATTTTTTATAAGTGGCATCTCTATTTCTGTTTAGGATTAGCTAATTTTATCAAGGGCCTGCGAAATATCCCAAATCAGATCATCAGCATTTTCTACACCAATGGAAAGTCGAACCATTTTATCTGTAAGTCCTAAGGCATTTTTTTCAATAATTGGCACATCTGCATGCGTCATAGAAAATGGATGTTCTGCAAGAGATTCTGTACTTCCGAGACTGACTGCAAGATGAAAAAGTTGCAAATGATTCAAAAATGTAAATGCATTTTTTTCTCCACCTTTAATATCAATACTAATCATAGCACCGGGAGATGAATATTGTTTTTTATATATATCATGCATTCTAGAACCCGATTTTAAATGTCCTAGATAAAACACTTTTTCCACTTTTGGATGGTTTCTTAAAAAATCGGCAACTTTTTCTGCATTTGAAGCTTGAAGCTCCATCCGTGGTTTGAGAGTTTCTAAACTTCGCATTAATAGCCAGCCTGTCCAAGGTCCTGTCATATTTCCGAGAAAGGTACGAAGCACTTTAATTCGTGTCATAAGCTCAGTGTTTCCAAGAACCGCGCCGGCAATTAAATCACTGTGCCCACCAATATATTTCGTTGCAGAATATATGACCAAATCTGCACCCAAATTTAAAGGCTGACACCACAACGGACCCATGTAAGTGTTATCGACGGCAATTACAGGTGAGTTAGATTTGGTCTTGAAATAATCTGATACAGATCTACACATTTCTAAATCAATTAGGGCATTAGTTGGATTTGCAGGTGTTTCAACGTAAATAAGTTTTAGATGATCTTTTTTTCCTGAATCTTCCACTTTTTGAATAATGTCGCCCATTTCATGATCAGAATGAAATCCGATTGACTCTATTCCGAATTTTGGTAAAATATGATCTATGAAGTGACTCGTACCGCCATATACAGGTTTACTGTGAAGTAGTAAATCGCCTGGTTTTAAAAACTCTAATAATACAGTAGAGATAGCAGACATCCCACTTTCGAATACAGCACAAACTTCCGCATGATCCCATAAGCAAAGTCTATCTTCCAATATTTCAAGATCAGGATTGTTAATTCGACTGTAAATAAGTCCTAATTCTTCATCAGGTTCTTTATCACGAAGACCATAGGCAACTTCAAAAAATGCTTTTCCGTCTTCTGCAGATTTAAATGCGAAGGTAGATGTTTGAAAAATAGGACATTTTACTGCACCTTCAGATAAATGAGGGTCGTACCCATGAGACATCATAAGAGATTCGGGTTTAAAGGATGTCTTTGACATTTTACTTTTTCTATTCATTATTGATATATTCAGGATTTAGTCCGAATTCCTTTTCAAACTCTTCCGCAATTGATTGAATCATTTTTCGCCTTTCATTGTGTGGAAGAAAGGCACTTTTCATTGCCATAATAGTAATCTCACGAAAATCATGTATTTGGAAATTAAATAATTTGTGTGCTAACATGAATTCATCGGTAAGTGTCGTATCGGACATGAGCCGGTTATCAGTATTAAGAGTGACACGAATCCCCTGATCATAATAGTATTTCAATGGATGGTATTTTAACGAATGAACACTTCGAGTTTGCCAGTTAGATGTAAGACAAATTTCTAAAGTTATTCGATGGTCATTCACATATTGCATCAAATCTTTATCATCTTTCAATTTGGTTCCATGTCCAATTCTATTGGCACCGCAATAATGTATCGCTTGATGAATTGATGCGGGACCATAAGCTTCACCAGCATGAATCGTGGAATTAATATTGTTATTGCGAATTTGATAAAAAGCTTCTCTATGTTCTTTGGCTGGAAAATTTTCTTCAGCGCCTGCAAGGTCAAATCCCACCACGCCTTTATTTTTGTATTGTACAGCAAGGTCTGCTAGCTTTAAAGAAATATTTGGCGAAATTGAACGAATTCCACAAACAATAATTCCAGATTTAACTCCAAATTCCTTTTCGCCTTTTTTGAGTCCTTTTTTTACAGAGTCCACGGCCATATTAAGGGTCATGCCTTTTTTCTGGTGCAAAATAGGTGAATACCTAACTTCGATATATCGGACATTCTCTTTAGCAACGTCTTCAATTAATTCGAATGCAAATCGAGTGAGAGACTCTGGGGTTTGCATCACACTTAAAGTTATATCAAATCGATGAAGATATTCTTCAAGTGACCCTCGTTTTTTACCAATCTTGAGGTAGGAAGATAATTCATCCAAATCAAATGAAGGCAATTCCACTCCTTCTTTCAGTGCAACTTCTAATATTGATTCTGGACGAACACACCCATCCAAATGGCAGTGAAGTTCTACCTTAGGAAGACGATGCAATAGTTCATGAGTTATTTTTTGCATAGGGTCAGGTTACTCCATTAAGCTTTTTGTGTGACTGATTTATAAAGCCAGTATATAATCGCCATAAAAATAATGATGCCAACAAATTGAAAACCAGGGAATTGTGGCCACCAACCTTTGCTTCCCGTGATAAAAATAGGAACTGCAACTAATATACCTACA